>CAJQJT010000103.1 GCA_905478725.1 uncultured Pseudomonadales bacterium | reverse complement strand
CCGATGGTATCGATCAGATTAAAAATCAGAGGGTAGATTTAGCCATTGCTGCACGACCCGATGAGCTGTCGTCACGTATTCACTTTCAAACTATTGCCACAGTACCTCTGGCGATTACCGCGCCAACGATTAACTGTGCAGTGAAAAAAGCGCTGCAGGCCGAGTCCATTGACTGGGCCAATCTGCCGATTATTCTCCCTGAGCACGGTGTGGCGCGAAAACGTTTTGAACAGTGGTTTCGGCAAAAATATAGCGGTCGACCCAATGTCTATGCTCAGGTCTCGGGGCAGGAGGCACTGGTGAGTATGGTGGCATTGGGCTGTGGTATAGGTATAGCACCCAATGTGGTTGTGGAGAACAGTCCGGTTAAAGACCGTATTGAATTGCTGCCGGGAACCCGTATTGCACCCTTTGATTTGGGGCTCTGCTGCTTTAAGAAAAAACTCAATGACCCTTTAATAGCCGAGTTTATGGCCATGGCAGGACAGGCTTAAATTGTTCATCAGTTATAGGCCTTTATTTACAGGCCTGGAAGGAAAGGTGTAATCCTTAAACGGGCTCTTATGTAACTTTTTTTAGCACTGCTTTGTTAAAAGCTACTGCGGCGCAGGCTAATTTGTTCTAATGGCGGTCATCTCACCGCGTGCCTCAGGCTTGGAAGACTCCCATCAACGATGAAATAGTTAACTTACTCGAAGCCAACAAACACAATGCCTGGATGCTTATTATGCCCCTGGCATTTCTCGAAGCCTGTCCCGGTATTGGCCTGATGATCTCCGGCGCGATTCTCTTAGCTGTGGCAGTCTTTCTCTATAGCGAACAGGTAATGACGCTGACACAGATTTTACCCTTGGCTTTTGCTGGTGCCTGTCTCTCAGATCATTTGGGGTTTTATCTCGGCCGCTGGCTTGGCGATAAGCTGCACAACACTGCATTTGCCAAGAAGCGTGCCAGTCAGTTGCAGAAAGCTGAGCGCTTTATTCTTAAGCATGGAACAGGCGCCATAGTTTTGGGTCGTCTGGTTCCTGCGGTAAGAAGTCTGGTGCCGATGTTGGCTGGTGTCAGTGGAACCGATCGGATTAAGTTTAGCCTGATTGATTTATTGGCTTGCGCGGTTTGGACGGCAGGTTTGGGTGTGTTGGTAGTGAGTCTAGGTAATTTAGTTCCGGGGTAAGGAAAGGACTCTTGCTACCCAGCATTATTAAAATTCTCTTGTTTCGCCAATATCCAAAACCCAGCTATTAGTGTCGCCTAATTTAGTGTCTTTCGCAGCAGCTTTAAAACGCAGTGGCGGTTCCGATATAGGCTCATCAGATAGATCAAAGGTGCCAAAGTGCATGGCGACGGCGGTATTCGTCTGTACATCAATGGCTGCTTGCACAGCTTCCTCTGGGTTCATATGAGAGGCTTCCATCATGGCATTGGGTTCATAGGCCCCTATAGGAACAGCCGCCAAATCAAAGGGCCCGAGCTTGGCGCCAATCTCTTTAAAGCCATCAAAATAGCCTGTGTCTCCGGCAAAGTAAAAACGCCGCTCTGCTCCAGTAATCGCCCAAGATGACCAGAGAGCTTTGCGGGTATCCGTGAGGCTGCGCTTGCTCCAATGCTGAGTTGGCAGGCAGTGAATGGTGGTGCCTTTATAGCTTGCTGTATCGCCCCAATTTAACTCTCGAACCTGATCTATGCCATTTTGACGCAAGAGATCGCCATTGCCCTGTGGCACAAAAAACAGGGTTTCAGGATTCAGCGTTGCCAGGTTGCGCAATGTGGGTAGGTCAAGATGGTCGTAGTGGTTGTGTGAGATCACCACAAAATCTATCGCCGGTAAGTCTTCCAATTCCAGGCCGGGGTCGACCCAGCGACTGGGACCAATAAGTGGCACTGGGCTAGGTGTTTGAGACCAGATAGGGTCGGTTAAAAAGTTTACTCCATCCATCTGCACTAATAGGGTGGCATGACCGATCCAGGTGGCGGTGGGAGTCTCAGTATTATTCCGCAGAAAACTACCATCGTTTGCGACTTTTTTGGGTGCACCGGAATCACTGCGAAACATTGTGCCAAAACGGCGCAGAAAAAATGATAGCCGCACAGCGGTGGAGCCATGAGATAGATCGCCCTGATAATTAGTAAAGCGGCCTTGCTTATCAATAGGCGCAGGATCAAACAGTAGTTCGCCGACAGCCATAGCTTGGCTTTGTGCAGGTTGGCCTTCAACTTGCAGTGTTGCGATAGCGAGAATAAAGCCCAGAGCGAAAACGTGGTGGGATGGTTTTTTTATCATTATTAGGTCCCCTAGAGTGCAATATTCTAACTGAACTCATTCCATTTTGAGTGGGTTTCATGCTTCAAATAGAACTTTAATGGAATTTTGGCTCCCTCGGGCTTCATCGTTCTTGACTTGAAAGGTCTAGTCAAATTCGAATAGATTCGCGGCATGGTAAGCTATGCCCTCAATAAAGGCAGGTTTTAAGCAGAATCTGAACCAAAAAATTATAAAACTGAAGACCATCACTACAAATCATTAAAAGGGGAGACCATATTTTGGACCACCTAGAGTCTATTGATAATCAACCAGCTGTTGCGATTAACACGGAAACATCCGGCTTTTATAACGGCTTTAATCGGGTCGTTGCTATGGTCCCTAAGCTGTTTATCGCAGCGTTAATTATCTGGGTGGGTCTGTCGCCCTCTGCTGCAGGTGAACTGTTGCTGAGCATGCAGAATTGGACCACAGCCAATTTTGCCGGTTGGTATATCTATGTCACCGCCTTTTACACCTTTGTCTGCCTAGTGCTGGGTATCTGGTCTCGCACGGCCCATGTGAAGTTGGGCAAGGCCGATGAAAAGCCGGAATTTTCCATGTTGACCTGGCTGTCGATGATGTTTGGTGCCGGTATTGGCATTGGCATGTTGACCTATTCCACTGCCGAACCGATTTTTCACTTCGCCAATAATCCCGACACCATCAAGGGTCTCACCAACAGCCTCAATGAAGACAATGTCCGCAATGCCTACAAATGGGCGCTGCTGCACTATGGTCTGACACCCTGGGCCTGTTATGGCGTGGTTGGCATGTCACTGGGTTACTTCTCTTATAACCGCGGCTTGCCCCTGACTATTCGCAGTGCACTGCAGCCACTGTTTGGTCGAGCCATGTCAGGCAGCGCAGGCAATGTTGTGGATATAGTGGCCATTCTTGCGACCATTGTTGGCCTGAGTGTCACCATAGGTTATGGCGTATCTCAGCTTGCTTCAGGATTTTTTAATATTAGTGGTGCCGAGTGGCTGGTGGATAACAGTGGCAGGCCGACTTTGATCGCTCAGCTAGTTGGCTTAGTGCTTATTATCAGCGCGTCCTGCTTGTCGGCCATGTCAGGACTGAAAAAAGGTATCAAGTGGCTGTCGAATATTAATATGGGATTGTCGGTTTTTGTTATCGCCTTCTTTGCCATATTTGGCGCGACCTTCTTTGCCCTACAAACTTTTTTCTATGCTATCTGGGACTATCTGGTGGCAATGCCGGCTATGTCGACCACCGTATGGTCAGGCGGTGGTGAAGACCCGTCTTCCGCACTGCAGGGCTGGCAGGGTGCTTGGACTATTTTCTACTGGGCTTGGTGGATCGCTTTCGCACCCTTTGTAGGACTGTTTTTAGCCCGTGTATCTCGCGGCCGTACCATCCGTGAATATGTGATTGGCGCGATGATTATTCCTTCGTTGATCTGTCTGGTTTGGTTTTCATTTGTCGGCGCCACAGCGATTGACCTGGAATTGTCTGGGGTTGCCCAGGGGACGATTGTTAATGCAGATATTTCTGCCCAGTTATTTAAAACTATTAACCTGATTTTAACGCCTGAACTGGCGGTTGCCCTGTCAGTGGTCATCGTGGTCTTGTTGATGACCTTTCTTGTCACCTCGGCAGACTCGGGGATTCTGATTATAAACACCCTTGCCTCTGGTGGTAATCAAAGCCAAAAACAGGCAAAGCATGTGATTATCTGGGGGGTAATTTTTGCGTTGTTGATTGGCGCGCTGCTATCTGCTGGTGGCATGGATGCGCTGAGATCGGTGATGATTATTGGTGCGCTGCCGTTTTCAGTGGTGATGGCACTGATGGCGATTTCGCTGGTGAAGACATTATTGAGTGAAGAGACGAAATAAGCTTAATAGGTGTCAGGGTTGGGCGCCTTAAAGTTAGCATTATTGAGTTTTACAAAGGCTTCGAATTGGAGTTATGCAAGTTTTGGATAGCTACCTATCAAAGGGGAATCTGCCCCTAAGGCTAAACTGCATTAATTAGTGGGTGATGCGATAAAAATAGATGGTAGCTACGGGCGGACTTGAACCGCCGACCCCAGCATTATGAATGCTGTGCTCTAACCAGCTGAGCTACGTAGCTATAAAGTACAGATACCCTGTAATAGGGGCGCGCATTTTGGCTACAGATGGGGTATTTGTCAATAGCTTCAAGCGTCTTTGATAACAAAGCTGTAACTCGACCTGCGGCGCTTCTTGTTGTGATCTTCATCACACTTTTATTAAATCTAAGTCTCTATTTTCTGAACTGATAGCTAGGTCAATCATTCTGGCGAAAACTTTCTCATAATAACTCCAGCCTCTGACCGGGCTGTGTCAAAACTGTCTGGACCAACATGGTTTGCTATTGCTTAAGCCAGGATGTCCAGAAGTCTCTGTGTTTTATAATAGATGTTGGTCTTAAATACAGGCGGCAGTGGAGATATATCTCGGTCAGAGGTCTTTTTATGCCCGTCTCTAAAGAGGCCTCTTGCATTCCTCAGGCCTATCAATTGTTGTAGATAATCCGATAAATTCTGCTGGCTAAATCGTCTGAGATATACAAGTCGCCGCTGGAATTTTCAGTAATATTCACAGCTCTGCGGATCACCGTGTTATGGCCTAGAAAGTCATGCATGAAATCGCTGCTGTAGATCGCTCTCTGCTGATTCCAGCGCAAAGCTATATCTTGTATCCGTCTAAGCTAGAACGGCTCCAAGAGTCATTTAGGGCGGCTAGCGAGCTGGGTTTGACTTGCCCAGGGCGGTCAGCATAGATCCACCGACCACCAAGGCGGCGCCGCAGAGGGTTAATGCTGTTATGGGTTCTACGACTAGCCCTGGTATGGGAATTAAATGCACAGTGGTCACTGTGATCATGGGTGTTAGAGCTAAGAGGGCGCTGACTTTCGAGGCTTCGATATGGGCCATTGCCTCTGCAAAACTGCCATAGGCGATCAGGGTATTTAAACCGCAGAAGACTAGGAGTCCCCACTGAAGGTTGGACAGCTGGGGCAGTTCGGAGAAGTCAGCAAAGGGTAAAAATGCCAAGGTTCCGATCCAGTAAAACACCACCATGGTTTCTTGAGAGCTAAATTGTTGCAGCAAGAATTTTTGCATGATGGCATAGCCTGTCCACACCAATGCGGCGACCAATATCAGCATAACGCCAATGCCATAGGCATTTACAGCGATAAAGACATCGTAAAAACGCGGGGAGAAAAACACACAGAGGCCAGTGACAAAGCTAATACATCCGAGCCATTGGCGTTTCGATAGGCGCTCACCAAAAACCCAGATGCCGCTGAGTAAGAGCAGCATGGGAGCGGTTTGAATAACAATCTGTGCTGCTTCCGCAGTGGTGCGTTCTAAGCCGAGAATATACAGGGCGTAATTTGCTGTGAGTAATAGGCCTGCGGCTAGCATCTGGAAAAATAGTCGCGGTGATTGCAGGCGACTGAACAACGACAGCCCACTGGCGTGTCGGCTGCGCAAAAGGATATAGGGGGTTAGTAGCAGTGCTGCCAGTGCAAAGCGAAAAAACGTGGTGGTAATGGGATCTAGGGTCTCCATTACACCTTTGAGTGCAATGGGTAGTACGCCCCACAGAATAGCAGTTGTCAGGGCTAGGAGAAGTCCAAACTTCCAGCGCCCTGAGACCATGCTCATAATGCTCTAGACATTAAAGCGGAAGTGAATAACGTCGCCGTCTTTAACGATGTATTCTTTGCCTTCGAGACGCCATTTACCGGCATCCTTTGCGCCTTGCTCGCCATTGCCGGCGATATAGTCGTCGTAGCCAATAATTTCAGCACGAATAAAGCCTTTCTCAAAATCGGTGTGGATCTTACCCGCACTCTGTGGCGCGGTGGCACCCACTGGAATGGTCCAGGCGCGAACTTCTTGAACGCCTGCGGTAAAGTAAGTCTGCAGGTTGAGCAAGTTGTAGCCGGCGCGAATAACCCGGTTGAGGCCTGGTTCCTGCATGCCCATCTCTTCAAGGAACTCAGCTTTTTCGTCGTCTTCCAGCTCGCTGATTTCGGCTTCAAGTTTATTACAGATCGGCACTACCACTGAGCCTTCAGCTTCGGCTATAGCCATAACTGTATCAAGATAAGGATTGTTTTCGAAACCCTCTTCATCGACGTTGGCAATATACATGGTCGGCTTTAATGTCAGCAGGCTGAGCGGCTTGAGTACGGCGAGCTCGTCGTCAGTCAATTTAAAGGATCGCAAGGGCTTGGCTTCGTTGAGGTGCGGGAGAATTTTCTCTGCTACTGCTTTTAACGCAACCGCGTCTTGGTCTTTGCCTTTGGCGGCTTTTGCGGCTCGCAAAATAGCTTTCTCGACACTGTCGAGGTCAGCCAGGGCCAGTTCGGTATTGATAACATCTATGTCGTCTGCTGGGCTGATAGTGCCTTCAACATGGATGACGTTCTCATCGTCAAAGCAGCGCACCACGTGAGCGATTGCGTCGGTTTCACGAATAGTACCCAAAAATTTATTGCCCAGACCTTCACCTTTGGAGGCGCCGGCAACCAGACCGGCAATATCGACAAATTCCATGCTGGTGGGAACTATGCGTTCAGGTTTAACGATCGCGGAGATCAAATCCTGGCGCGGATCGGGAATCGGCACAATGCCGGTATTGGGCTCAATGGTACAAAAGGGGAAATTTTCCGCGCTGATGCCCGCTTTGGTAAGCGCATTAAAAAGAGTGGATTTACCCACGTTAGGTAAGCCAACAATTCCGCAGTTAAAACCCATTTTATAATCCTTGTGCTAGTGTCTAGCGTTATTGTTGCACAGTATGGAGTGCTGTCATGGCGCGTTCCCATTGACCGGCTATGGCCAGGGGCAGAGTGCGCAGAGCATCATCAATACTGTTAGCAATTAGTTGTTGGTCTGAGGCTGAGGCTTTTTTAAGCACATAGTCCGCAACCTGACGGGCGTCGCCTGGATGGCCAATGCCAATTCGCAGGCGGGCAAAGCTTTTATTGTTACCCAGGCTCTGAACAATATCACGCAGACCATTGTGGCCGCCGTGACCGCCACCTTTTTTAAATCGTGCTGCACCGGGCGCTATATCGAGCTCATCGTGAACCACCAAGATGGCTTCCACGGGCACCTGATAGAAACGCGCCAGAGCTGCAACTGACTGACCGCTGCGATTCATAAAGGTAGTGGGGATAAGCAATCGGACGTCGCGACCATCAATGTTGATTTTGGCAGTATCACCAAAAAACTTTGATTCGTGTTTCAGCGTGGCGTGATAACTTTTAGCTAATTCCAGAACCAAGTCGGCCCCGGCATTGTGACGCGTCCGATCATAGTTAGGGCCGGGATTTCCCAGCCCCACGATTAACTCTACGGGCGTTTCCAATGTCAGGGCCTACTCAGGTTGGCAATCTGAAGATTACTCTTCGCTTGCCGATCCATTTTCACTTTCAGGTGCTGCAGGTGCGGTGTCATCTTCGACTGGCGCGGCCTTAGGCTTGTTGATGCTGACGATGGGTAAATCGTGATCAGGACCGTGGCTCAATGCAACACTGGATACACCTTTAGGGAAGGTGATGTCAGAGATATGCAAGGTCTGGCCAAGCTCAACTGCTGACATATCAACTTCGATGTACTCAGGCAGATCCTGTGGCAGACAGCTAATATCAATTTCAGTCATGGTGTGGGCAATGATACCGCCACCGACTTTAACGCCAACACAGACATCTTCGTTGGTGTAGTGAAGCGGTGCCTTGGTGTTCAGCAGAGTGGTCTTGTTAACGCGGAGAAAATCCATGTGCAAGATAACTGGCTTGATTGGGTGACGCTGCACGTCTTTCAGGATTACGTCCTGTGACTTGCCGTCGATATCCAGGGCAATAACGTGTGAGTAAAAGGCTTCGTTCTCGAGCGCTTTTACTACGTCTTTGTGGTTCATGCTAATCTTTGCTGGGGCATTTTTGCCGCCATAAACGATTGCTGGTATTTCTGCAGCCAGACGACGCAGGCGGCGGCTCGCACCTTTCCCTGTATCCTCACGACCCTTTGCGTGTAATGTAAAATCAGTAGACATAATAGTCTCCTAGTAATGCCGAATCAGACCGCGACCAGACCTAAAACGGAGTTTTTTACCTCGAAATTGAGGCGGTTGTAACAGCGCCTGCTGTTAGTCGAACATGGCGCTGATAGATTCTTCGTTGCTGATGCGACGCACGGACTCACCGAGGAGTTTGCCCAGAGACAGAGTGCGAATCTTGCCGCACTTTTTAGCATCTTCCCGCAGCGGGATACTGTTGGTTACTACCAGTTCATCGAGCTGCGAGTTTTTAATATTTTCGATTGCACTGCCTGACAATACCGCGTGGGTAGAGTAAGCAACAACCTTGGTAGCGCCATTTTTCTTCAGCGCTTCAGCGGCTTTACAGAGGGTGCCAGCGGTGTCGACGATATCGTCTACCAACACACAGGTGCGGCCTTCCACTTCACCGATCAGATTCATCACTTCGCTCTGATTAGAAGAAGGGCGACGCTTATCAATAATTGCTAGATCACAGTCGAGCTGTTTGGCTACTGCTCTAGCGCGAACAACGCCGCCAACATCTGGAGAGACAACCAAGAGATTTTCGTAATTTTGACGCTCGATATCACCGAGTAAAACTGGCGCACCGTAAACGTTATCAACTGTGCAGTTGAAGAAGCCTTGAATCTGCTCTGCGTGGAGGTCAACAGTGAGAACGCGATCGACGCCGGCGTTAGAGAGCATATCGGCAACAACTTTTGCACTGATAGGCACACGAACTGAGCGGACTCGGCGATCTTGGCGGGCATAGCCAAAGTAGGGAACAACTGCGGTGATACGACCGGCAGATGCGCGACGCAGAGCGTCGATCATCAATATCAGTTCCATGAGGTGGCGATTGGTCGGTGCACAGGTAGGTTGAACTACAAACACGTCATTTCCGCGGACGTTCTCACGAATCTCTATATTGATTTCGCCGTCGGAGAAGAGTGAAACACCTGCGTTACCAAGCGGGATTCCCAGTGTACGGGCGATTTCATTCGCCAGTGCCGGGTTTGCGTTCCCGGAGAAGACCATCAATCTTGCCACGTCATTTTTCCTGGTATTCATAATAAGATATGGCTGGGGCG
>CAJQJT010000102.1 GCA_905478725.1 uncultured Pseudomonadales bacterium | reverse complement strand
ACCTGAACTGGCCCATAAACTGAGTAGATTATCCATTTTTCAAACGACTCCTTAAGCCAGGGTTAGCAACACATCGCCGACAGTTACGCTGTCGCCACTCTTTGCTTTGAGCTCAACAATTTGACCGGCTTTTGGCGCACTGACTGATGTTTCCATCTTCATCGCCTCAAGGATCACTATGCTCTCCCCTTCGCTTACCTGCTGTCCGGGCTGCACCAGCATCTTCACCACTGTGCCAGCCAGAGGAGCGGTTACAGGCTCGCCACCGGTTGCGGCAACTGCAGAACTAGGCGTTCCCGTGGCGGCACCCGCGGCTCCAACAATGGCCGTGACATCACCACCATCACTTACTGCCACTGTGTAGGAGACACCTTCGACTTCCACTGTGTAAATTTCTTCCCCGGCATCATTGGTCTGGGCTGCAGACTTAACCTTGTCTGTGGGCACTGGCTCAAAGGCGTCTGGATTATCTTTATTCTGTAAAAATTTGAGGCCGACCTGTGGGAACAGTGCGTAGGTCAGGACATCATCAATCTGCCCTTCTCCGCTGCTCAGGTCAAAACCGTGCTCTGCAGATAAGCCCTCTAGCTCTAGGGTCAATGCTTCCAGCTCTGGTGCGATATTATCCGCGGGACGACAGGTGATTGGCTCTTCGCCCTCATCCAAAACGCGGGCCTGTAGCTCAGCATTCATCGGCGCTGGTGTGGCGCCATACTCGCCGCGTAAAACACCAGAAGTCTCTTTGGTAATCGACTTGTAGCGCTCGCCGGTGAGTACATTTAATACTGCCTGAGTACCGACAATCTGCGAGGTGGGTGTAACCAGTGGAATAAAACCCAGGTCTTCACGAACTCGGGGAATTTCAGCTAGCACTTCGTCGATGCGATCTTCCGCGCCCTGCTCGCGCAGCTGGCCTTCCATATTAGTCAGCATGCCACCTGGGACCTGAGCGACTAAGATGCGTGAATCAACACCGCGCATCGAACCTTCAAACTCAGAGTACTTCTTGCGCACTTCTCTAAAGTAAGCGGCAATTTCTTCGAGCTTAACTATATCCAGGCCCGAGTCGCGCTCGGTGCCTTTAAAGATCGAAACCACTGATTCCGTCGCCGAGTGACCATAGGTCATGGACATGGAAGAGATGGCGGTATCAACGCGGTCGATACCCGCCTCAACACATTTCATAATGGTGCTGGTGGAGAGACCGGTTGTCGCGTGGGCGTGCAACTGCAGTGGAATAGACACCGCCTGTTTAAGTTTGGTGATCAGTTCAAAACCGTTATAAGGAGTGAGCAGTCCAGCCATATCTTTAATACAGATTGAGTGCGCGCCTGCATCTTCAAGCTGGCGACCCATGTCCACCCATCGATCGATGGTGTGCACGGGGCTCACTGTGTAGGAGATGGTGCCCTGAGCATGTTTGCCCACCTGAACCACGGCCCGCAGTGCGGTTTCGAGGTTGCGCATATCGTTCATCGCGTCAAACACGCGGAATACATCTATGCCGTTTATGGCAGCGCGCTCAACAAATTTTTCCACCACGTCATCGGCATAGTGACGGTAGCCGAGAATATTCTGGCCGCGAAACAGCATCTGCTGCGGCGTATTGGGCATGGCTTTTTTGATCTCGCGAATACGGTCCCAGGGATCCTCACCCAAAAAGCGAATACAGGAATCAAATGTAGCTCCACCCCAAGACTCCATTGACCAGTAACCAATTTGGTCGAGCTTCTCAGCGATCGGCAGCATATCGTCGATACGCATACGGGTGGCAAAGAGAGACTGGTGCGCGTCGCGCAGAACAACTTCGGTAATGCCGAGGGCGGCAGGTGTCGAGGGCATATTCATGTCCATTTTGATATTTTCGTTTAAAGTACGTTAGTTAAAAGTGCGTAAAGAGTTCGTTTGAAACCGGTGAAGCTACCTCTTGCTGCGGTGCTGATCGATCGCCGCCTGAATCACTTTGGCAATGCGCGGCTCAACAGCGATCTGCACTGGGGCAGCAGCCATTGTGCTGACAGCCATCTCTGGCTGCTCAATCACGAGCTTGTTTACAACCTTCGACATCAGAGTGGTAACACCCACTAGCAGGGTCAAAAAGGTAAAGACTGTGCCCATACCATAGAGCATCAGATCTAAGCCTTGCGAGATCAGTGTTGAGTCCATCGGAGATCCTAGATAATGCAAAAATGAGTTGAGAGCGGCCTTGGAATGGCCAGACGGCAAAACTATAGCAATACCGCGATTATTTGCAAGTATGGCTTTGCTTTCCATCTCGGGAAACCTACAATTCACCTCAAATTTCAGCTTCGCTCTTTATTTAGAGCCTCTAAGACCCAAGGAAAGCCACAATCATGCGCATCAAAGAGCTTCTCAACCAGCGATTTTCCGCCGCCATGCAGGCCGCGGGAGTCCCCAGCGAATGCTCACCGACTCTGGCGCTCAGCGGCAAACCTCAGTTTGGCGATTATCAAGCCAACGGAGCCATGGGTGCGGCCAAACGGCTTAAAATGAACCCCCGAGAGTTGGCAGAAAAGATCATCCAGCATGTGGATCTCGAAGGGATTGCCGACAACCTTGAAATTGCCGGTCCCGGCTTTATCAATATCCACCTTAATGACACCTTTCTGACCGCCAGCCTCAGCACCGATACTCTCTATACTAAAAGTGAATCGGATCAAGACGGAGATCAGCAAAGAGTCGTTGTCGATTACTCCTCACCCAATCTCGCCAAAGAAATGCATGTGGGCCATCTGCGCTCGACTATTATTGGCGATGCAGTTGCTCGGGTTCTTGAATATCAAGGCCATAAGGTCCTGCGCCAAAACCACATGGGGGACTGGGGCACTCAGTTCGGCATGTTGATTGCGGAACTGGAACAACAGCTCAGTGAAGGGGAACAGGCGGAACTCGCCCTGGGTGATTTAGAACTGTTTTATCAGCAGTCAAAGAAGCACTTTGACGCCGACCCAGAATTCGCCGATACCGCTCGTGCCTATGTGGTCAAACTGCAGTCTGGAGACGCTCACTGCCGAGCTCTGTGGCAAAAGTTTATTCAGGTCTCCGTGGCCCATAATTTGGAGATCTATTCCCAGCTCAATGTCGGCCTCACCGCCGAGCATATTATGCCCGAGAGCGCCTACAACGATGATCTGCAAAATGTTCTCGATGACTTGCAGTCCAAGGGTTTAGCCGTTGAGAGTGATGGCGCCCAGGTGGTCTTTCTCGACGAACTGGCGGACAAGAATGGCGACCCCTCACCGATGATTGTGCAAAAATCCGGTGGCGGTTTTCTCTATGCCACCTCGGATCTCGCCGCTATGCGTTACCGCGTTGGCCAACTACAGGCCGACCGTATTCTCTACTTTATTGATGCACGACAATCTCTGCACATGAAGCAGGTATTTGCCGCTGCTCGCAAAGCCGACTATGTCTCCGACGCAGTGAGTCTTGAGCATCACCCCTTCGGCACCATGATGGGCAAAGATGGCAGACCCTTTAAAACCCGCAGTGGCGGAACCGTGAAACTCGCCGACCTACTGGTGGAAGCCGTAGAACGTGCCGAGCAGTTGTTGCGCAGTAAAAATACCGATCTCGGCGAAGAAGAGATCAAAAATATTGCCCGCAGTGTTGGCATAGGTGCGATCAAGTACGCTGATCTGAGTAAGACTCGCACCAATGATTATATTTTTGACTGGGACTCAATGCTCTCATTTGAAGGTAATACCGCGCCCTATCTGCAATATGCCTACACCCGGATACGCAGTATTTTCCGCAAGGCCGGAATTAGCGCCGAAGGCTTTAGTGCCGAAATTAGCATTACTGAGCCACAGGAAAAAGCCCTGATAATGAAGTTGCTACAGTTTGATGATCTGGTGGACCAGGTTGCCGCTGAGGGCTATCCACATATTCTTTGTAACTATGTCTACGAATTGGCCAGTGCTTATATGACCTTTTACGAGCACTGCCCGGTGCTAAAAGACGATGTAGAGGAGAGCGTTCAGAAGAGTCGCTTGCAACTGTGCAAACTGACCTCGGAAACTATTGCCAAAGGTCTCGACCTGTTGGGTATTGAAGTGATGGAGAAGATGTAAGCGGCATTTGATTCGCCGCTCTGAATAGCAGCTCTGAATAGCCGCTCTGAATAGCAGTTCTGAATAGCCGCTTTAATTAGCGGCTTTTTTTCGCCTCTATTAAAGCGACTGGGCTGCTGCTTACTTAGGATACTAATGACTAAGGCTACTAATTACCTAAGCTACTAATTACCTAAGCTACCAATTACCTAAGCTATTCATTACCCAGGCTATTACTTGCCCAAACGGCTGCGATAGAGCGCAGTAGTCACCGGATCAAAGCAGCAAAAAACCACAGTTTCAATCAGAGGATTTCGTCGCAGGCCTAGCTTAATTTGTTGAATAGCAACGTTGATTGCACGGTTGGCGGGAAAGCCCAGAACTCCGCAGCTGATTGGCGTAAAGGCGACACTGCGAACGTTGTAATACTTGACCAGATCCATGGCTTTGCTATAACAGGAGGCCAGCTCATGCTCTTCCTGATAATCTCCACCACGCCAGCGCGGGCCTATAGCCTCAATGAAAATTCTATCAGTGTCTTTGTTCCAATCTTGATTTAGGTTAGAGACAACCTGTACATCGCCCACTCTGAGCGGTATCAGGCCATCGCCACTGGCCACTGCCAAAATCTCCACTGCTTTGCTCTGAGAGTAGCAACTGACTAGAGCTTCAACG
>CAJQJT010000101.1 GCA_905478725.1 uncultured Pseudomonadales bacterium | reverse complement strand
GGTATGGCCATGGCTTCATCTCAACTGGGTGAAGAGCGCCGAGCCGTAGCCATTATGGGCGACGGTGCCATGACCGCGGGTATGGCCTTTGAAGCGTTAAATCATGCCTCCCATGTGGACAAGAATCTGCTGGTGGTGCTCAACGACAATCAGATGTCGATCTCGCGTAATGTCGGTGGCCTGTCGACCTATTTCTCGAAACTTTGGTCGAGCAGAATTTATACCCAGTTTCGCGAGAGCGGCAAAAAAGCATTGAGCGGTATGCCCCATGCGAGAAATTTTGTTCGTCGTACCGAAGAATATATGAAGAGCATGGTGTCCCCGGCAACGATTTTTGAAGAGCTGGGTTTTTACTATGTTGGTCCTCTAGACGGTCACGATCTGCCGCTATTAGTTGAGACCCTGCGCAAACTGAAAGAAATTAAGGGCGCGGTGCTGTTGCATATTATTACTCACAAGGGCAAAGGCTTTGAGCCAGCCGAGAATGATCCTGTGGGTTACCACGCGCTCAATAAAATTGAACCCAAGCAGACAATCAAAGCTGCGATAACCAAGCCTGTGACTGAGACCAAAGCCAAGTCGAAGCCAAAGTATCAAAAGGTCTTTGGTGACTGGCTCTGTGATATGGCTGAACAAGACAATCGTCTGGTGGGTATTACTCCGGCCATGTGCGACGGCTCGGGAATGAACGAATTTGCCGAGCGCTTTCCTGAGCGCTTTGAAGATGTGGCGATTGCTGAACAGCATGCAGTAACTCTGGCAGCCGGTATGGCCTGCGAAGGATCCAAGCCTGTAGTGGCAATCTACTCAACCTTTTTACAGCGCGCCTACGATCAGCTGATCCACGATGTCGCTATCCAAAATCTCGATGTGCTATTTGCCCTAGACCGGGCAGGTTTAGTCGGTGAAGACGGCGCAACCCATGCCGGTGCCTACGATATTAGCTATCTGCGCTGCATACCCAATATGGTGATTATGGCGCCCTCGGATGAGAACGAAACCCGACAGCTGCTTTACACCGGCTATATGCATTCAGGTCCCGCTGCGGTGCGTTATCCCCGCGGCACTGGCCCAGGTGCAGTGATTGAACAGCAGATGACGGCGCTGCCTTTAGGCAAGGGCCTGATGGCTCGTAAAGGCACTGGTGTGGCAATTCTTAACTTTGGCACATTGCTGACCGCCGGCCTTGAAGTCGCCGAGACGTTAAATGCTTCGGTTGCCGATATGCGTTTTGTAAAACCCATCGATGAACAGTTAATCCGTGATCTAGCCGCGACCCATCAGCTGCTGGTGACCCTCGAAGAAAATAGTACTGCTGGCGGCGCCGGTTCTGCCGTCAGTGAGTTTCTCGCCGAGCAGGGTATTGTTATGCCGATTCTGCATCTGGGTCTGCCTGATCGTTTTGTCGATCATGGCAACCACTCGCAACAGCTTGAAAGTATCGGCCTCGATTCGGCGGCAATACTCGCGGCTATCGAAAAGCGCCTGGCGTTATTAGCTCTTCCTATTCAGGCGATAAAATAATAATAATTCGGAGTTCATAAGATGAAACTTTACGATTACGCAGCAGCACCCAATCCTCGTCGAGTAAGAATGTTTCTCGCGGAAAAGAATGTTGAGATTGAAACCATTCAGGTTGATATCCGAAATAGTGAGCAGAAATCTGAAGCTTTTCTAAAACTGAGCCCCCTTGGCGAAGTACCCCTGCTACAGCTCGACGATGGCACCTGCATCAGTCAGGTTCATGCAATCTGTCGCTATATAGAAGAGATTCATCCAGAGAACCCACTGTTGGGGCGTTCTCCATTGGAGAAGGCGCTGGTTGAATCATCTAACCATCAGCTCAATATGAATGGCATAGTGGCAGTGACTGAAGGCTTTAGAAATTCTAATCCGATGTTTGAAGGTCGCGCTATGGCTGGGCCGAATCCCTACGATCAAATTCCGGCTCTGGCTGAGCGCGGCATGTTGCGAGTGGATAATTTATTCCGTGATTTGGATGCCCATTTTGCCAACAGCGAATTTATTATTGGCGACTATTTCTCGGTTGCCGATATCACTGCATTTACCACTATGGACTTTGCCCGCTGGATCAAAAAAGCAATTCCAAAAGACTGTGTGAATCTGCAACGCTGGTACGACCAGGTGAATGCGCGCCCTAGCGCCAAAGCCTAAGAGTACTGGCTAACCATATTAAACCCGTTCGCTTGATACAGTAACAATAAAAAAGGCCCCGATTAAGGGGCCTTTTTGCTTTTTTGCGTTTTAGCTTTTTAATCAGCCCGACACTTTAATTTTAAAAGCTCCACTTCACATCAAGTGCCACCATGGTACCCGGCTGCTCTTCATGAGTGACCACCGAATTTTGAGTGATTTCAATTTTTTCATCGAGCAGATTTTTAAGTTTAAACTTAATCGTAAACTGTTCAGTTGGATAGAAAAAATAGGTCGCATCTAAAGAGTTAAACGGCTGCTCATAGGCATCCGGTGAGCCGTTGCGTCCGGCAAAGTAAAGCCGCTCACCAAATACGTTATAAATCAGCATGGCACTGTGTTTGCCATCTTGTGAGTCATAACCCAATTGCATGTTAACCGCATAATCAGACGCTCCAGCCATGGGTCGAGTCGCGTTAGTCGGCGCATCGGCAAATTCGCCGGCGGTGAGCTCAGAGTCGAGCACGGTCATATTACCGGCGACAAAGAAGGATTCAAAACGACCACCCATAAAGCCCAAACCCTTTAAGCCCTCAAGCTCTAAACCATAAACGGTAGAACTTTCAGCGTTGACAATTTCCGTGGCTAAGGCTTCTTCAAAGGCTGCTGCCTCAAAGAATTCAATCGGATCTTGAATATCTTTGTAGAACAGCGACGCGGTAAAGTTGTCCCCATCGGAGAAGAACCATTCAGCGCGAAGATCATAGTTGGTGACGGTGGCTGGAGTCACATTGGCATTACCACTGACGCGCGCGCCGGTGATCGGATCCAGATAACTTGAAGGGGTAATCTCACGCAGATCTGGACGCACCAATGTTTCACTGTAGCCAAAGCGCAACTGAAAATCTTCAGCCCAGAAATCTGGCTTTATATAGACAACAGAAAGCGAAGGATAGAAATCGTCATCTTTGAACACTGAGTTCGACAGCGTCGTTTCATTACAGCTGATCTGACAACCTTCAAATTTCAGAGGATTCCAGGGAATACCCACTTGGTTGTAATCTTCCCAACGGGCTCCGAGCATCAATCTCCAAGTCTCGTCATAGAGCAGGTCAATGGTGCCGTAGGCCGAGGTGTTAGTCAGGGCTGCCAAGTAGCTTTCACCATTACTACCAATCACTGCAACATTAAAACCGTTGTCTGCATCGATAATATTGGCATCGCTGAAAATCTCCGAGACTGTGCCGATTGCGCTCTGGGCAATGCTAGTGTCATCTGTGCCCAAGCCAAACTGTAACTGCTCGTAGCTGCGGGTTTTCTGTGAGTAGCGATAGCCGCCGGTTAGGGTTAAATCGCCAAATGACATCATCAGTGGCAACTTGAAGTCATAGCCGTAGCTCTCGACATCATCATTGAGATCGGTAAACCGAAAGTCCGCTGCCGAGGCTGAGGCCTGGAGGTTTTGTGCACTCACCTCTGCGGTAGCCGAATCAACCACGGTTTTGAATAGAATGTTGGTTTCATTGGGAATATCTGTGCGCGACGTTGCGTCAGAATAGAACCAATCGAAGGTCAATTCATCGAGCCATTGGAAATGATCGAAGCCAATCAAATCTCGGGTGATACCGCCAAAGCGATGAAAGCCGCGAATTTGATTAACGCTTAAATTGCGCTCTTCAAAGCGTGTTTTGTACTGACGAAAACCCTGGCCATCGCTGAGGGGAAAGCTTGAAGTGTGGCTGTCGGTAATCGAGGCTTTATCATCAGTGTTGCGCAAAAATAGACTGGTGGTCTCGATGCGGTGGTCGTCATACCAGCGCCAACCGAAGTTTGCATTGCCGGTCATATTAACACTGTAAGTCGACTCTTTTTTGGCGGCAAAGATATCTTCTGGATCACCAAATGAGCGATCGATGGAATCTTTATTGGCCCACTCACTGCCGTAGACTCCGCCGAGCATAAAGCCCAGTTCCATACCGTTATCTAGATAAAAATTATTGCCAATATTAGTTTCGATGCTACCGTTAATATCGTCAGCCTGCTCACTGATATCCACATTGCGATTTAGGTGCAGCGCTAAGTTTCGATTGATCGCTTCAGCATCGGCTAAGGTTTTTGTGCCATCACCGAGATTAATACGGTTGAGAATATTAATCGCGCCCAGTGAACCGCCATACATATTGACTGCGGATATAAGCTCGCTCGAGAGACCGCGTGTGCCATCGTCTGTTCCGAGGCTGTCATCGCTACCACCACTGTAGGAAAGTACATCGCCGCGGGTATCAATATTTTGTTTGGAGCCCACTTCTACAGTGAACATAAACTGGTCTGGAATACTGCGTGTACGAATATCAATTAAGCCGCCACTAAAAGCGGCTGGCATTTCTGCGGAGTAACTTTTTTTCACTGCGATGGATTTCAAAATTGAGGTTGGAAAAATATCCAGAGGAATCACATTTCGGGTTAGGTCCGGTGATGGGATCACCGCGCCATTTAATAACGAGTTGGAGTAGCGTTCACCGAGTCCACGAATAAACACGAACTTGTCATCCACCAGGGTGACACCAGGTACCCGCCGCAGGGCCGATGCGACAGTCGAGTCACCAATACGACCGATGGTTTCGGCATCAATAATGTCGGCGACCACATCGCTTTCCAGACGTTCGACGATAACATCATCGGCGGCGCTTTTCAGTTTGGCAAACACCACTACTTCTTCGAGCACTAGCTCATCTGCAATACTTTTCATTTGCGCGAATACAGACCCGCTCATGCCCAATAGGCTGACGGCGATGATCTGTGCGCTGAGTAATTTAATTTTATATGTCATATCTGGACCTATAGCCTGTGTAATTGAAAGCGTTCAGGATTGAGAGCGTTAAGGATTGAGAGCGTTAAGGGTTGAAAGCCTTTGGTATTAAAAGCATCTGACCTTGAAGCCAGCTGAAGTTAAAAAGGGCACCGCATCGCGGCACCCTTTGTTAAACAACCTGGTCATTCTTCAGGTCTTACTCGAACCATAATGGTTGAGCGCGGCTGCCTTCATGCAATCCATAAGTCCAGCCAGCAGTCCAATCGTCATCAGCTGAAACTGCGCCGAGAATAGTTGAGCCAACAGGTGTCGGAATGGTCTCTGTACCCACAACCATGTCGACTACTGGAACTGAGTAAAAGCCATTAAGAATAACCAGATCAGCGTTGCTAGTGGCAGTTGGATCGTCGCCAGCTTCAGCTGTTTGGTAGAGCAGGTTGCCAGATGCGGTTAACCAATCAGCAGTCGAAGTGCCATTTGGCAGACTGTTGCCTTTGGTCAGATCCTGACAGGCAAGAATTGAGGAGGATACGACTAGATCTCCATCCTGTGCTGCTTGCTGTCCTTCATTATCGAGACGGAAGCACCAGTTGTGGTCTGTATCGCCGAGCAATTCGTCAGCGCCGTAGGAGGCAGTCACAATAGCGTTTTGAATCGTTGGGAAATGGGCTTCACGAATACGCAGACCCTGGCCTTCTTCGTGGGTACCTGTCTGGTTAGCAGAGATAATACACGTCAGGTTTTTGATCGTTGCCTGAGAGTTCAAACCACGAGCGATAAAGTCATCGATAGTTGCTTGATCTTTGCTTGAGTAGCTGCCGATACCATCAGATTCAACACAGCGGTTTCCATCAGTCGCTGACTGAATAACCAAGGCATTGGTAATGGTTCCGCGATAGCCTTCATCTATATCGATGGCATCATCACGGACATACATAGCAACGTAGTTAGTGATATCAACCGCACCACCAAAGAACTCAATGCCGTCGTCGTAGACGCTGTAGACTTCGAGATTTTCAATCAGCGTGCCGTTACCGACCGCGTTAAACGCAATACCATTGAGCTCGTTGCCTGGGGCTACTTCAGCACCGGTATGCTTGACGATCAGATACTTTAGTACGCCAGAGTTGTCGGCATTGTTGTCGCCGCCATAGTGGCTTTCACCAACGTCTGCTTTGCCTTCAGATGCAACATGGCAGTCACTTGTGGCAACCGCTGGGTAAGTACCAGTGTAAGCACATTTATTGGTCACACCGAAGCCGTTGATAACCAGTCCGCCCCACTCGCCAACATCTTCCGCGCCTACAGTACCGAAGATAGCATCAGTCTGTGAGGTAAGGGTAATTGGGGCTGTGGCAGTTCCGTTAGCGCGCATTTGCGAACCGCGATTGACCACCATAAAGTCGTCAGCACTACGGAAGGCTAGGGTTGTGCCAGCGGCAATAGTTAAGACTGGGCCATCGCCACCTTCAGAGAGTTCAGCAGTTGCAAGATCAGCATCTGATGAGTAGTTTTGACCTACCACCAGGCTGCCTTCAAATACGTGTACACCGGTGCCAATATTAGGCACAGCTAAGTCAAAAGTCAGTGGGTTATCAATATCCACAAAACCCTTTGAGTAGATGCAGTTGGTGCCGTCGAAGGATCCCTGAGAGACAGTGCCGGCCAGAGTGTAAGAGGCACAGCTAACATCTGTGTTAGTACTACCTTCGTTGGTAACATTGGTGACTGTGTCGCCAATGGATGTAGAATTTGCCGGCGCGATATTGATATCACCGCCGCCACAACCAGTGAGAGCGAGTGCAACCGCACTGGAAAGAATTAGTTTATTAATAGACATTGGAAACTCCCGATAAATTTTGTATTAAGATTTAGATCGGGAGAGAAATTAACAGTGCTTGATGACGGTTAAATGAAAATTTCGTGACAGTTCTATGACAGTTATTTTTTACACTTACATTAGGGGCTTAGAGAAAAGGCTTAAGGGAAGAGCATAGATAATAAGATTAGCTAAAAAAAGACGAAAAAAAAGCGAAAGCCAAAACTTCCGCTTTAGGACGATTTGCCGCCTCCTATCTCTGGTGACGAATATCTTTGCCCTTGACCACAAAAACAATTTGTTCACAGAGATTTTTCGCGTGATCGCCAATCCGCTCGAGAGAGCGAACCACCCAGAGAATATTAATCACTCGACTAATACTGCGCGGGTCTTCCATCATATAAGTCGCTAATTCACGCAGAGCAGTTTTGTACTCTTGGTCAATCTGCTTATCTTCTTCAATGGTGCGCATGGCGGCATCCACATCAAAGCGAGCGAAGGCATCTAGGGCATTGCTAAGCATGCTCATAACCGATTGACCAAGGTGGCGCACTTCGGTATAGCCCTTAGAAGAACCATCTTCATCCGCAAGAATAAGCGCATGGTTGGCAATTTTTTTAGCTTCATCACCGATGCGTTCGAGATCATTGACCGCTTTGGTCACCATCATCACCAAACGCAAATCACTGGCCGCTGGTTGACGACGGGCAATAATCAAAATGCAGGCTTCGTCTATGTCTACTTCCATATTATCGACTAGCTGCTCTTCTTTGATCACCTCTTCGGCGAGCTGGCTGTCGGCTTCGCCAATGGCGCGAATCGCATTTTGCAGCTGCTGCTCAACCTTGCCGCCCATTTCCATCAGGCGTGTGCGAATTTCTTCGAGCTCTTCATCGAACTGCTTCATGTAATGATTTTCGAACGTCATCTTGTCCATAATACTCTCCGCTTAGCTCCTTTGACTGCTTAGCTATTTGATCCAACTAGAGGGCCGATCGTTTAGATCTAGGCCAGTTAACATTTTTACGCCTTTAACTCAGCCAAAACGACCGGTGATATAGGCTTCGGTGAGCTCGTGCTCGGGCATGGTAAATACCTGCTCAGTCGGGTTCACTTCGATCAGCCGGCCAAGGTGGAAATAGGCGGTGCGATGTGAAACACGAGCTGCCTGCTGCATCGAGTGAGTCACTATAGCGATAGTAAAGTTCTGGCTCAGCTCTTCGATCAGCTCTTCAATTTTTGCCGTGGCAATGGGATCCAGTGCTGAGCAGGGCTCATCCATCAAAATCACTTCTGGACTCACGGCAATGGCTCTAGCAATACAGAGTCGCTGTTGTTGGCCGCCGGATAAACCGGTGCCCGACTGATGCAGTCGCTCTTTAACTTCTTCCCAGAGACTGGCTTTGCGCAGGCTGTTTTCAACTATTTCATCGAGGTCGACTCTAGTGTCCGCCAAGCCGTGAATCTTTGGGCCGTAGGCGACATTGTCATAGATCGATTTGGGGAAGGGGTTGGGCTTTTGAAAGACCATTCCGACTCTGGCGCGCAACTCAACAACATCCAGCTTAGGGGCATAGAGGTTTTCACCGTCCATACAAATCTCCCCTTCGACGCGGCAGCTTTCAACCGTATCATTCATGCGATTTAACGAGCGCAAGAAGGTCGACTTGCCACAGCCCGACGGGCCAATCATGGCAATCACTTCGTTCTTGGCGATATCCACACTGACATCATAAATCGCCTGCTTGTCATCGTAGAAAACGTTGACATTGCGCATGGTCATCTTCGGCGCTTCAGTAAAACAGTTGCCCACAGTGACCTGATTGGCGGCCACTTCGAGATTCTGCTTCACCTCAGACTTTGCCCCCATTACTGAGCTTGCGCGGTCAATTGCATTCATAGGTTTTTCCTTTCTACCAGCGACGTTCGAGGCGCTTGCGCAACCACACGGCGGATGTATTCATAACAATTAAAAAGCTCAGCAGCACCATAATGGCGGCGGAGGTTTTTTCGATAAAGGCTCGCTCTGGGCTGTCGGCCCAGAGAAAAATCTGCACTGGCAGAACGGTTGCCGGATCACTGAAGCCACCGGGGATATCAACAATAAAGGCGACCATACCAATCATCAGCAATGGAGCCGACTCACCTAGGGCCTGAGCCATACCGATAATCGCACCGGTAAGCATACCGGGTAAGGCCAGCGGCAGCACATGGTGCAGGACCA
>CAJQJT010000100.1 GCA_905478725.1 uncultured Pseudomonadales bacterium | reverse complement strand
TTTGATGAAGAGCTATTTGATGAAGAGCAGTCCCATTAAAAAACTCATCACTACAGTATTACTCCCCTCCATCTTACTCATCGCCTGCTCGGCGCCAAGAGAAGAGTCCACCGCACCCCAGCGACCGGCGGATTTCCCAACTTCTGCCTACGCCAATCCAGATCCACAGAGCAACCTCTACCAAATCGACAGTGCCAACTCTATAGTGCGTATTAAAGTCCTCCGTGGCGGCGCTATGGCCAAGTTCGGTCACGACCATATAGTCGCCAGTCGCGATGTGCAGGGCTATCTATTACTCGGTGACGACAACAGCTGTCGCGCAGATTTTTACGCCTCGCTCAACCAGTTCATAGTCGACGACCCGGTTTTGCGGAGCCAAGCCAAGCTGCTCACCACCCCCAGTGAAAAAGATATCGCTGGGACCAAAACTAATATGCTGATCAGTTTAGATGCGGAAGAATTTCCCTTTGTGCAACTGCATAGTTTAGATTGCGCTGGGGTTATGGCTGGACAGCAGATCGCAACTAACATTGGCTTACATGGAATTTTTCAAACGCAGGATCTAGAGATCGCCGTGACTCAGCCAGAGATTAATAGCTTGCTGTTAAGTGGTAGCTTCGCAATCCTACAGACCGACTTCGGCATAGAACCGTTTTCGGTATTTAATGGCTTATTAAAAGTGGAAGACCGGCTGGAGATTAGTTATCAGATAGTCGCGCGCAAGCAGTAGCTATTATTCCGGCACAGAACAAAAACCCTGAGCAGGCACATCCAGGGCATTATTAAATTTACTCGAGAGATTCTGAAAGGCAATCAACCCAGTCAGCTCAACTATCCCCTCATCATCGTAAAATCCACGCAACCTTGTCATCAACTCAGCACTAACCACCCCATCGGTATAGGTCACTGCTTCTGTGTACTCGAGAACAACCCGCTCCTCTTCACTAAACAGATCCTGATTGCGCCAATCGCTGAGAGCGAGCATCTTATCCATAGAACCTGTGCGCTGGGCAAGAGTGGCTGAATTGATGTCGACACAGAAGTGGCAGTCATTCACTTGAGAGACCCGCACGGTGACCAATGAACGTAGCACCGGACTCAGGGGCGAACCTTTGCGATCCAACACCCCATACATAATGGCTACGCTGGCAAAGAGTTTTGGCGAACGGCCCCAGAGGCGTCCGGGATCGAGCACGGCGCCATATTTGCGTTTCTGATTCCAGAAAAATGGACGGATATACCAGGGGTATTGATTGAGGGGTTTCACTTTAACGTGCATGGATTCACCTACTATTGCCCAGAGAACGGACAACAGTGTATCAATTCTTGTACGCCTACCAAGGAATGGCTTTGTTATCCCAATCTAAGTAGGAGAGCTGCCCGTCGATCTCGGCCTCCGCCATGATCCCGCACAATCGCCCGGCGACAAACTCAGGGGTAAACAATTTGTCAGATGGCACTGAAGCCTGAAACGGCTTGGATAGCGCCGTATCCGTGGTCCCCGGATGGAAGGAGATTATCTTGACGTTCTTTACCCGACGCCCATATTCAATAGACAGGGTGCGCAGCATCATATTCAGCGCCGCCTTGGAACTGCGATAGGCATACCAGCCGCCTAAATGATTGTCGCCAATACTGCCGACTCGAGCGCTGAGAGCCGCCACAACACAGCGCTGCTTACTCTTTAGTAACCGATGTAATAACTTGAGCCACAGAACAGGCACCACAGTATTAGCCTGAAATACGGTTTGCAGTGACTCGGCGCTAATGTCTTCGAGACGCTTCTCTGGCCACAAGGTCTCGCCGTGCAAAATGCCATGACAGATAACGACTCTGGTGATGCGTCCAGCAAAGGGTTGTAGCTGTTCAACCACGGCGGCCATCGCTGGCTCGCTGTATTCGGTTTCGATCCACATTGGCGTCTCAGGACCAGTGGCAAAATGTTCCGGCGCAGGGTTTCGACTCACCGCAATAACCCTATCAATAGCAGCATCCGCCATTAACTCGCTGATGATCGCTTGGGCCAGTCCGCCGCCGGCACCTAGGACCAATGCTGCAGTGCCTTCAGTTACATCACTCATACCTGGCCCCGCTTAATCTCACAGACTTCACAGCGTTCGCTGCCGGTTAATAATTTCGAGATCCGCGAACGGTGCTTGGCAAAAAACAGATAGACCTGATGGGATACCTGCTTGACCACCGGCCAGCGCAGGATCGCAACCCAGTGACGCTTGCCCACCAGTGCCCAGGCTTCATAGGTCACATCCAGAGCATAAATCATCTCGCCATTAGCCAGCTGGCCATGGAGAATCTGATCCGCACGCACTGGGTCAATGTGAGGAAAGGTTTCAGCAAAGCCCTGAGCATGAATATCTTCTAGGGCAATTTTTTGTGCCGTATCCCGGCGACTCAGGTGGCGCATCTCCGAGACACAGAGAGGGCAGCCGCCATCGTAAAAGATGGTGAGCTCTGGTTTGGAAAGCTTTGTATTGGAAAGCTTTGTATTGGAAAGCTCCGTATTGGAAAGCTCAGGCTTTAAAGATTCGGTCATATTGATAACTCCCCCAGCATCAGTGCCGCGACCAGCGCGTGCAACAACACCACTAAAATTGTGATTCGTAAGCGCATCGACCAATAGCTACTGCTAAACAGCTCGGCCGCTCCAGTCAGGCGCTCGACCCAGAGCAAACTTAAAAAGCCCGACAGCAGCAAGCAGACGGCAAAGACCGTCATGATCGGTGCCACATAGATTAACAGCAAACAGGACCAGGCACTGAGGGCGATAAAATTACTGAATATAATAGTCACTGACGCCAGCCTATTTGGCTCAGCCAACCGGCTTCGCTCCCAGAGCGCACCACTTAAAAAGCTCAGAATCACCGCACTGTAGGCAATAAACACATAGGGGGCATAGAGACCCAACACCGAGGCACTCTGTAATCCAGGACCGTTAAAATGGGCATTGGCCATCAGCCCTGCCAGCAGAATGAACGGCAGCGAGCCGAGATCCCCCAGCACTGATGTGAGGTTGTATTTTGCCGGGGCTGTTGAGGAATCTTCGGTCATAAAGGGTCGCTTTTATTCTTGAGTGAACATGTTTTATTTAATCCCTATTGGTACGCGAGGCAGGGTAATTTAGATGATTCTAGAGGGCTGTTTGATAAGTCTAAATCAACCCACCCAGCGTATTTAAAGGTTCTATCTACTCAGTTTAAACCCCTTAACGTCGAGACAGTTTAGTATGCAAAAAGTTGGTCTTTTTTGGTTTAACCACGATCTGCGCATGGATGACAATGCCGCCCTACTTCGTGCCGCTGCAGAGGTGGATAAACTCATCTGCCTCTATTGCGTAGACTCTACCAGCGCTGGGCCCGGTTGGCAGCAGCCGGCCAAGCTGTCGACGCGACGACGTGAGTTTTTATTCGAATCCCTGGAAGATCTGGACAGCCAGCTAAGCCGGTATGGCCAGAAGCTGATAGTTCGCACGCAGTCGCCGCTGGAAGCCATAGCCCAGCTGATTACGGTGCACAATGTTTCGCACCTCTACAGCTCCAACCATGTTGGCAGCCATGAAAAGCGGATCTGGAGCACTTTGAGCAAACGTTACTCAATGCTTCAGTTCACCCAGAGCCATACCCACACATTGTTTGATCCCTCGCAGCTGCCTTTCTCCATCGAGCAGCTGCCAGAGAGTTTTTCTAAATTCCGCCGTCTGGTCGAGAAGATGGATCTAGATGCGGTTATTGCTCCCCCTTTGAATGCACCAGTCAACTTGCCGCCCCCAGCCCTAGTGGCGGATATGGCCTGGCAACCGGTTTGGCAGGAACAGTTTCCCTCAAACCCCAATGCCCAATCACCAGCGCTGTTTAAAGGCGGCGCCAGTGCCGGAGAAGAGCATCTCCGAGGGTATTTCGCTAAGGACCTCGCCAGCAGTTACAAGCAGACTCGCAATGGTCTCGACGGCATGGATTACTCCACCAAGTTTTCTCCCTGGCTAGCCAATGGCACACTCTCGCCGCGGCGCATTGTTCAGCAGTTAAAGGAATACGAAGCTCGGGCAGGTGCCAATGATTCCACCTACTGGATCTTCTTTGAACTTCTCTGGCGTGAGTATTTCCAATGGTACGGCCACAGACATCAGAAGCGACTCTATGGCTTTTCCGGTATTACCGACTCTGCACCAAACACCAGCTTTTATCCCGAGCGGTTTAAAAAATGGTGTGCGGGGAATACGCCCTACCCCATCATTAACGCCTGTATGAAGCAGTTGAATGTCACCGGTTATCTATCCAACCGTGGCCGCCAGCTAGTCGCCAGCTGCTTTGTCCATGAACTGGGGTTGGATTGGCGTCACGGCGCAGGCTATATGGAGCGGCAGCTGGTGGATTACGATGTCGCCTCCAACTGGGGCAACTGGCAATATTTGGCTGGCGTTGGCGCAGACCCGCGCGGGCATCGTCGTTTTGACCTGCAAAAACAGGCGCAGATTTACGATCCCAAAAATCAGTTTGTACAGCGCTGGGCCGGTGAACAAACCCTGCTGCCTTTAGATTCTGTGGATGCCGCTGACTGGCCGATCTAAGTCCATGTTAAACTCAGCTCAATCGATTCATTTATAAATAAACCCGTTCCTTAAAAAGCATCCAAACCCATGAAAAAATACCACAGCCTGCGGCTTATTCTCGGCGATCAACTGAATGCCAGCCACTCTTGGTATAAAGTTCAGGACGATGGCGTGCTCTACCTTATCGCCGAGCTGCATCAGGAAGCTTCCTATGTGCGCCATCATGTGCAAAAGGTTTGTGCTTTTTTTGCTGCCATCGAAAGTTTCGCCACAGCGCTCAGCGCTGCAGGACATCAGGTCAAGCATCTAACCCTCGATGACACCGCACCGTTCTCGGATCTCAATACATTGATCGCTGCTCTTTGCAGTGAACACAGCATCGAGCAGTTTGACTATCAGCAGCCTGATGAATATCGTCTCTCGGAGCAGCTCAAGCAATTGGATCTGGGTATCCCCATAAGTTGCTATGAGAGCGAACATTTTTTACTCACTCATTACGAGCTAGCCAGCTATATCAATGTCGGCAAACACAATCGCATGGAGTCCTTTTATCGCAAGCTTCGCAAGCGCTTTGATATTTTAATGGACGGTGCTGAACCACTGGGTGAACGCTGGAATTTCGATGGCGAAAATCGCAACAAACTAAAAGCCGCGGATATACTAGACGTTCCACAGCCATTATTATTTGCCAATCCAGTGGGCCACTATTTAGAGCGCATACAGCGACACGAGATAGATACCTTAGGCAGCGCAACAGAGGATCTATTGTGGCCAGTGAATCGGCAACAGTCTCTGCAGCTATTGGATTTTTTCTGTGAGTACTGCCTGCCGAATTTTGGCCGCTTTCAGGATGCCATGACCCAGCATGGCGAATCTCGCTGGAGTCTCTATCACTCGCGTATCTCCTTCGCACTCAACAGTAAAATCCTCCACCCCATGCAGGTAATTGATGCAGCAATAAAACGTTTTTCAGAACCTGACAGCGGTGTGAATTTGGCTCAGGTAGAAGGTTTTGTGCGCCAAATTCTCGGCTGGCGTGAATATGTCCGCGCCGTCTATTGGGTCAACATGCCCGACTATGGCGAGCGCAACAGCTTCGACGCCGATCGTGATCTGCCGGGCTATTTTTGGAATGGCGAGACCAAAATGGCCTGCATGAAACAGGCCATTGATCAGTCATTGAATTATGCCTACGCCCATCATATTCAGCGTCTAATGGTGACCGGCAATTTTGCCATGCTTGCGGGCATAGATCCGGACCAAGTAGATCAGTGGTATTTGGGAATTTATATAGATGCGATTGAATGGGTCGAAATGCCCAACACCAGAGGTATGAGTCAGTTTGCCGATGGCGGTTTAATCGCCACCAAACCCTATGCCGCCAGCGGCAGCTATATCAACAAAATGAGCGATTACTGTAAAGACTGCCACTACAGTGTCAAAGAGCGATTCACCGAAAATTCCTGCCCGTTTAACAGTTTGTACTGGCACTTTATGCAGCGCCACAGCGAACGCTTTTCAAGAAACCCGCGCACTGCTATGGCCTATCGTACTTGGGACAAAATGGATGCAGAGGTAAAGCAGGCCCTGCTGGCGAGGGCCGATTATTGTCTAACTAATTTAGACCAGCTGTAACGGGTTTTTATTGAGCTACTTACTGACATCGACCAACGCATCAATGATGTCACTGTAGTTTTCAAAAAATTCTTTTGAGGTGCCACTCTCATAGGTAATCGGGGTTTTGATAGAGTTATTCATCTCAATAATCCCCATGGAATCAAGCCATGCAGCAGCTTTGAGGCGAAAATCCACAGAGCCCACCCAGTTAATGTATTTCAGCAGACCCCAGTCTTGAACCGAGCCGCCGGTGGGGTAATATTTGGTAATACGAGTAAAGACAATATCATTTTCACGATCGACAAAAATATACTGACCAAATTTGCCACTGGCATTAAAGATCACCGCCTCTTCGTCATGGCGTGAAATCCACCAGTGCAATGAATAACCCCGGTCCTGCTCTATGGTGGAACTCTCGAGTCCGTCCCAAACTTTGGAGAAAGTTTGG
>CAJQJT010000099.1 GCA_905478725.1 uncultured Pseudomonadales bacterium | reverse complement strand
CATTGACGGCATTGGACCGCGTGTGGCGACCAATAATCAGCTCCGCCATCATGGCCGGGTAGGCCAGCAAAAATGCCAGAATTAGATAGATCAAAACAAATGCAGCGCCGCCATTCTCCGCAGCATTAGTGGGGAAGCCCCAGATATTTCCCAGTCCAACAGCAGAACCAGACGCGGCAAATATAAAAGCCAGACGGGAAGAGAACTCACCTCTTTGCATTACTGTATTCCTATTATTAGTTTATATTGTAAATTGCCAAAGCTACTATGCTTTCGTGAGTGCTTCAGTCATTGCACGCCTGCCTTGATCTGCCGCTGGCCCCCAGTGCTGGAACCCCTCAAGCTCTCCATGGCCAAAAGCAATGCGTCCATACCCTTTCATTACAATATTTCGCGGGGCTGTTCTGTCCGGGGTGTCAAAGAAAAATCCGGGTTCAGGGGTGACAAAAGCATGTCCCCAGCGGTTTAAAATTATGCCTCTGACATCTCGTTTTGGAACAAAGCCGCTGGCGGCAAACAGTCGGTTCATCTGCTGGATAATCTGTTCTTCATAGCTGGCATAGCTGGTGCTGAACAGTTCCATTCGTCCTGCGGATACCTGGTCTTTAACCGACAGGCCAGGTCGATGAAAGGGCACATAAAAGGTTAATACTGTGGGTTTGTCGGGATCAAGTGGAGGCTGATGTCGGCCCACCAGCATAGGCTGTCTGATATTGCAGCTCGCACCAAAGCCCGCATCCCAGCGGCAAGCTGTTATGCCTAGCTTGTCTAGAAAGCGCCAATTACTCAGCGCGACATTGGCGACCATAAAGGGCGCATGATTAAATTGTTGATAAGCCTGATCAATCTCTGCGGGTAAATCCTGAATAACATGACGATTGATCCAGCCGCCCGATGCCATCACCACCGATTTTGCGCGCACAGTGCGCATTTGCCCGCCCTGTTTATAGACAATTTGCACAGCCTCTGCACTATCGGGATTAGACTCATGGGCCACACTGAGGGCAGTGGAGCCGAGTCTTATGCGTATGGGCTGGCCAGATTTATCCAGTGAGGCGGTATCAATCTTGCCAGTGATAATATCGTCCAGCTCATAATTACCGGCAATGGCATCCGGAATAATGTTTTTAAGAAAATAGCGTGCAAAGCCGGAGTTGCCCCCGGGGAAAGAACAGCGCTCTGGCAATGGCTGCTCGAATTCCTGCTGTGACAATGTGCCAGGCATTTGCACGCTTTTGGCTACCCAGGCGGAAATTGCGTCGCCACCCAACCCGAATGCGCCGGCCAGAAATGGATCCTCTATCTCTGCGCCCCCTAGGGCAGAGGGGAAGGTTTGCTTCATATAGTCTCGGTAGGACATATTGTCGAGAAACTTAGCGGCGCTATTGTCTTGCCCGCTGTCATAGCGAGTATTTCGCCATGCCCGCAATGTTTCGCGCTGTTGCTGGGTGTAGGGGGTTCCCTCAAAATTGTTCTGCCATATATTCTTGGCGAACTGCAGGCCATTCTTTGCTGCGAAAAAATGGCCGACATCAACGTTATTTTCCGCCAGCCAATAAAGATGGAGATAGTTGTCAGGAGAGAAATTTAGCGGCTTTGCGCCCGATTGCCACTGCTGCAATTGCAGCTCTCGCGGAATATTAAACTCGGCATAATATCTCGCATCGCCGCTGACCGCTTCGGGGTCACTCGCGGCGGGCGGCATAAAAAAACTATTGGCGCCCTGAGGAGCTAGCAGTGTTTCACCATCGACGGAGAATTCATTTTCTTTGGCGACGCCACCAAACACTGGGTGGTTGTCGAGCATTAAACAGGTCTGCCCCGGTTTGGCGTGTTTTTTAAAATGCCAGGCCGCACCCAGCCCAGCCATACCGCCGCCAACAATAACTACGTCGTATTCTTCATCAACCGCTAGGGTTTCGGCCATTTTGCTAAACTCAGCGCCGACTAGGCTGTGGGCGGTATTGACCACCTCTGGGGTATTGCCATGAGATAGAGCGTAATCGCCGACGCCGCCATAGCCGTACCAGTCTTGACCTAGAGAGGCCTTCGGCGCATAGCCCGAATTAGGATAGCCCGATGCGGATGAACGAGCGCTCGGTGCTCCTGCGCCTAGTAGCATAGCTCCCATACCAATAGAGCTACCATTAAGGAAATCACGGCGGGTGATCTTGCCATTAAAGAGTGATTTAGTCATAGTTTATCTGTTCCTTTACTTGCCACCAGGCTATAGGTAAGTTTTGTTTCTGTGGCCATTGTTGGGCAAGGGTATTGGCGTTGTATAAGGTGCCATTCACCATCACCCGACTGATGCTGTTGGTATGGGCAATATCGTCCAGGGGGTTGCTATCCATCACCACCAGATCGGCTAGTTTGCCAACTTCAACACTGCCTATTTCGCTGTCCAGCCCAATGGCTTTTGCGCTCTCGACGGTTGCCACGCGCAACACATCTAGGTTATTCATGCCACCGGAGGCCATGGCCCACATCTCCCAGTGAACCTGTAGGCCTTGCATCTCACCATGACCACCTAGCCCGACATTGCCTCCGGCCTCGAGAATATCTTTTGCGCCTTTGGCGACCCCTGGATAGATATGCTGCCCTGGCTCGACATGATTAAAGATTGCGCTGCGCTGACTGATCACCTTTGGCGGCATAAAGCGATGCAGCTTTTTATCACTG
>CAJQJT010000098.1 GCA_905478725.1 uncultured Pseudomonadales bacterium | reverse complement strand
CTAACTCACGGCGGAAGATCTTTTCCAGGTAGCGAGTGTATTGCGCAGGCACTGCATCAGTCTGATTGCCGTGAATAATAATAATTGGTGGATTGCGTCCACCGGCGTGGGCGAAGCGAAGCTTGATACGTCTGCCGTGAACCAGGGGTGGCTGATGCTCTTCTACTGCGCCCTCCAAGACCTTGGTCAAACGAGAGGCACTAAGCGCATCAGTAGCAGCACGATAGGCGTTCTCAATGGAGTCATAGAGGTTACCGACACCAGTACCATGCAATGCTGAGATAAAGTGCACATCGGCAAATTCAGCAAAGCGCAGTCGACGCTTAATGTCTTCTTTGATCTTCTCGCGCTTTTCTGGGTCAAGGCCATCCCACTTATTGACACCAATCACCAAACCACGACCCGCATCGATCACTGAACCCATCAGGTGCAGGTCTTGCTCGACCAACCCTTCGTGGGCATCGATCATTAGAACCACTACATTGGCGTCATCAATTGCCTGTAGTGTTTTAACGATGGAGAATTTCTCAATCGCCAACTTAATATTTTTGCGCTTACGTATACCGGCGGTGTCGATCAGCGTGTACTTTTTGCCGTGACGTTCGTAGTCGATATACACACTGTCGCGAGTGGTGCCTGCTTCATCGAAGACGACGACCCGGTCTTCACCGAGCAAGCGGTTAACCAGGGTTGATTTGCCCACGTTGGGACGTCCAACTACACCGATTCGAATGCCATTTAGACCACTGTTATCCGGCTCGGCATATTCGGGATAGGGCTCGAGCAACTCTTCCATCATCGAGCGTACGCCACGACCATGGGTGGCTGTGGTGGGGAACATGCCAGAGAAACCCAGCTGATAAAAATCAGCCAATGCTTCGGAGGGTTCCAGACCGTCGATTTTGTTGGCCACTAGATAGACTTTGCGGTTCTTCTTGCGCAGGGTCTCGGCGATCATATGATCAGCGGCAATAATCCCAGAGCGGCAATCCACAATGAACAGCACAATGTCGGCTTCATCCATGGCTAGCAGGGACTGTTCCGCCATACCCACGTCTATGCCTTCTTCTTCACCACTGATGCCGCCAGTGTCGATCACCATAAAGCGGCGGTCATACATCTCGCCATCGCCGTACTTGCGATCGCGGGTTAGGCCAGAATAATTGGCCACCAGCGCGTCGCGACTGCGTGTGAGTCGATTAAAGAGAGTTGATTTACCAACATTGGGGCGCCCAACAAGGGCGATAACAGGAATCATGGAATTAAAAATGCCGCAGTGTTTAAGTGCGGCATTCTACGTTAGTTGACCGGACATCACACTAAAGAAAATAAGTCCTTATAATCTCCCTTAGTTAGGCGCTCTAAGGGAGCAATTTTTCAACGCGCTCCCTATGCGGCAGCAGATCTGCGGCATGCTCTGCCACTATAGAAGCAGGCACATAATCTAGGTTGCCACTGGACAGACTCCGAGTAAGCATCAATATCTTGAGGTCTGCCATGGTCATGCGACCATCGCAGAAAAACTCTCCGCCATTGGCCAGCAGAGTGGCATTGAGGCCCGCTAAAAACATCGGTATTGGTCCAGCAACCAGTTCAGTGCGAACGCGCTGCTTTTCGTCTTCCTGCATAAAAAAGGTGTTTACTAAAAGCTGCATAAGGTCATCGGCAGTATCCATCACATCGTCACAAACCGCTGCTTGCCAGTTGTCCTGGGGATACAGATCGGCCATTTTGCCGACCAGGCGATTGATCGCATTAGACTGATTGAGTACCTTGCCGTCGACTTCCATAACAGGAACTTGCTGATAGGGAAATTCAGCCTTTACTGTCGGCCATTCTGCAAGAGGAATGCGGCGGTCTTCAAAAGCGATGCCCGCTAAGTTGAGCGCCATACGTGCTGGCTCGCCGCGGCCACCGGGGAAATCAAAATAATTTAGTTTCAGGGTTGCTGCTGTCATGAGTGTTGAAAACTCCGGTTCTGTTAGTGGTCAGAGGATGGCATTGCCATCATCAAAAATCCTGAGAATGCCGCATTGGATGGCGACAGACTGCTATCGACTTTGGTTTTTGCCTCGTTAATTAAATCCCGGTAGGCAGTATAGAACTCCCAACTCGGGGTTGGCTTGTAGATCAAGCCCTCAACATCAAAATGCTTAATCACATTTTTTGCCGTGGTCGGTTTTACAAATACTTCAGTGGTTGGCGCATAGTAAGTTGGAATAATTGAGATCAGGCTCCACTTCGCTAGCTTTTCGGTTTTCAGCAGTTCCACTAGGGCCTCAAAGCCGGCCTGCTTATTATCTGTATGCAACAGTTGGTGCATAGCCTGAACCATAAAGGACTGTTCCCCGGGGGCCAAACGCTTAACAAAGTCGCGGAACTTGGGCTTCTCAAACATAGAGACCATTGAGGAGCGACCCACTACCTTGGCCATATCCTCAACGTACTGATCGATATTTTTTCGCGCCCGGGCACTAAAGCTCTCATGGGCCATGGTGATCATTTTCTCCATGGAATGGCGCTTACCAATTTTGATCATTTCCGGATCGGCAAAGCCGCCGGGATAACGGGACAAAAAGTTGGCCTCGGCCTGTTTGAGTTTTTTGTTATTAAGTTGAATCATAGATTGATCTCTGTGGACGCCAAGACAAGCTGACTATAGACCAAGAAGAAAAGAAAAGGCCCTCCACTGTCTTGGGCCATCGAGCTATCAAGCTATCAAGCTATCAAGCTATCAGACTAGCAAACTAACGCAGTGGAGGCTTTTGAATCAAAGGGCGGGCTATTACTGAATCTTGAATGCGCTCAGGGAGCCGCCATTAGACTGCACAATCAAACTATCACCAACGGTCAACATAGGTGCACTGACACCACTACCATCGACCTTGGTACGAGCAACAAAGCTGCCGTCTTCGGTACTAAGCAAGTGCAGGTAGCCTTCAGCATCAGCAACGGCAATATAACCAGATAGTACTGCAGGGCCGGTGACACGACGTAAAAACAGCTGATCATTGGTCCAGTCAACCTGGCCGCTGCCAGAACTGAAACCACGCACTGTACTGTCTGCTTCACTGACAAAAACCTGACCACTACTATAGGCCGGCGAACTATGTGAGGAACCATCTTGGAACCACAGGCTTCTGCCAGTGCCACGAGATATAGCACCCAAGCGCCCCTGATAAGTCACTGCATAAATCACATCATCAACTAGCAAGGCTGGGCCGTCGACATCAACCATGCGTTCTAGGTCGGTACGACCCTTTGGCAGCGCCAGTCGCGATTCCCAAATCAATGAGCCATTTTCTGGGTTAAAAGCAATTAATTTGCCCGAATCAAAACCGGCCAAGATCATTCTTTCAGTGACTAACGGTGCACTGGTGCCGCGCACTGTGAGCAGAGGTGCATCGTCTTCATGCTGCCACAGGACATCACCATTCTCTCCATCTAAGGCGAATAGTTTGTTGTCGATAGTCTGTACGGCAACCACATCGCCATTACCCTGAGGGCTAGCCAAAATCTCTGAACTAACGGTGGCGGTCCAGATTACTGAGCCATCAGCCGCATTCAATACGTAGACTTCACCTTCAATACTACCAACCAATACCTGGCCCGGAGCATAGCCAACTCCGCCAGAAATCGAGACATCTAACTCGGTACTCCAGAGACGCTTGCCGGTGGCTATATCAATGGCGCTGACCTTGCCTTCGTGATCAGCGGCAAACACTGTATCGCTGCTCGCGGCAGGACGCAGACTGCTCCAAAACTTTTTGTTACCGCCGCCAACTTTTGTTGACCACTGCTTTTTAATTTTTACCTGCTGTTCGAATTTAACCAACTCTGCTGGCTTTATTTCGTCTTCGTCATCGCCACCAAACCAACTACAGCCTGAAATCAACAATGCACAGAGTAATAAATTAAGTTTTTTCATGAGGCGTCGCCCTGTTCCACAGACTCTTCGGCTTCAACCGATTTGCTCGCCACTGGTTTTACTTGACTGATCTTCAGCTGCAGCAGCTGACTAGCGGAGCTGTTGCCCGCGTCAATACTCATCATGGCTGCTTCATAGGCCGAATAAGCTGCACCAGCGTTGCCCTGCTGCTGATAGAAATCACCTTTGGCTTCGTCAAAGGCTGACTTTAGCTCACCAGCATCAACACCCTGCACTAACTGCAGAGCTGTATCCAGATTGCCAGCGGCGGCTTCAACTCGCGCCAATCGCAGGCGTGCGATATTCTCATTTACAGTTTCGTCGGCATTGTCCATAGCCCACTGCAGCTCAACAGCGGCAGCCGTTAAATCAGTGCTTTCAACCGCCAGCTTGGCTTTAATCAGCGCGGCATAAAAGGCATATTGCGTATTGCTGTAATCTTGCTTGAGCGTTTCAGCCAGCAGGCTAATTTCAGCCTGCTTGTCTGTACCCAGAGCATCACCGGGAACTGCACCATCCATGTTGTCTAGCATCTCTTGATAAACCAGCGATGCTGCTGCGGTTTGATCGTCGACATAATCGGTCCATGCTTGCCAGCCAAAATAACCACCAACAGTAAGCACTATGGCCAGAACGACCTGTTTGCCGTTCTCATCCCACCAGCGCTTAAGGGCTTCGATTTGCTCTTCTTCAGTAATATGGTCTGCCACAGGTGTTCCTCAATCAGTCGTTAATGTAATTATTAGGTTAGCCAATTGGTCTTGATCAACCGTTTCTTGGGGGCGATCTTGACGCAAAAACTTGACCCCCACTTTATTATTTGCGGCTTCATCTTCGCCCAATATCAAGGCAATAGAGGCGCCACTTTTGTCAGCTTTTTTCATTTGCGATTTAAAACTTCCGCCGCCGCAGTTAGTCTGCAAGCGCAGGGTTGGACAGTGGGTACGCAGATTTTCTCCAAGCACCAATGCCTGCCTGTTCACATCGCCAACGGCAACCAGATAGAGATCCACCGTCTGGCCGACACTATCCGGCACTACGCCCAACTCGTCAAGCAGCAGCACCAGCCTTTCCATGCCCATAGCAAAGCCAACTCCGGGACAGGGTTTGCCGCCGAGCTGTTCCACTAGGCCGTCGTAGCGGCCGCCAGCACAGACTGTTCCCTGAGCACCGAGACTGCTGGTAACCCATTCGAAAACCGTCTTCGAGTAATAGTCGAGACCACGTACTAGACGAGGATTAATTTCATAGCTAACACCTGCGGCATCGAGCATAGCGCGCAGTTGGTCAAAATGTTCTTTGGATTCGCTATCTATATAGTCCTGCAGAACCGGGGCGTCGTTTAGCAGCGCTTGGGTATCGGCATTTTTACTATCGAGAATACGCATCGGATTCGAGTGCAGCCTGCGCTGACTGTCTTCATCGAGCTGGTCGTGACGGGCACTGAGGTAGCCTACCAATGCGGCGCGATAGATTTTACGGTCTGCAGATGTGCCGAGAGAATTGATCTGCAGGGTCACTGCCTGATCAATTTTTAAGGCTTGCCAGAGTCGCGCTGTAATCAGCAGCAGCTCAGCATCTATATCCGGGCCGTTTAGACCGAAGGCTTCGACGCCGACTTGATGAAACTGACGAAGACGTCCCTTCTGGGGGCGCTCGTGGCGGAACATGGGGCCTGTATACCAGAGCCGTTGAATCTGATTGTGCAGCAGGCCGTTCTGATTACAGGCGCGCACACAGCTCGCTGTACCCTCTGGGCGCAGGCTGAGGCTGTCGCCGTTGCGATCCTCAAAGCTGTACATTTCTTTTTCGACTATATCGGTAACTTCACCGATTGAACGCTTAAACAGTTCTGTCTGCTCAAGAATCGGGAAGCGAATTTCTCTGTAGCTGTAGCGCGCCAGCACATCGGCGATCACTAGCTCGAGATATTGCCAAGTGGGGGACTGATCCGGGAGTAAGTCGTTCATTCCGCGAATGGATTGAAGTTTCATAAGTTGTTGGCCCTTAGCCTATAGCAGTTAGCCTGTGGTAATTAGCCGGTCGCAATTAGCCTTTAGCAATTATCTGCTCAGCTTCATGAGCCAGCTTGGCTTCTATGGCCGCAGCCTTGGCGCGAATCTGTGCTTCCAGTTCATCGACCAAATTTTCATTGCCGATTTTGTGCTCGGGGACGCCATCTAGGTAAACCAGATTGGCTGGTGAGCCGCCAGTCAAACCGAAGTCGGACTCTTTGGCTTCACCTGGCCCATTAACAATGCAGCCGATAATCGACACATCCATTGGCACGGTAATATCTTCAAGACGACTCTCTAATGCGTTGACTGTCGAGATCACATCAAAGTTCTGCCGCGAACAACTGGGGCAGGCTATAAAGTTAATCCCTTTGCTGCGCAGACGCAGACTGCGGAGCATATCCCAGGCCACTTTAGCCTCTTCTACTGGATCCGCTGCGAGGGAGACACGTATGGTATCGCCAATACCGTCGAGCAGTAGCGCACCCAGACCTATAGAAGATTTCACTGTGCCTGAACGTAAGCCACCGGCCTCAGTGATACCGAGGTGCAGCGGTTGTTCGATACGGGTTGCCAGATCGCGATAGGCAGCCACAGCCATAAAAATGTCTGAGGCTTTGACGCTGACTTTAAAGTCTTGGAAATCGTATTTGTCGAGCAGGTCGACATTGCGCATGGCTGATTCAACCATGGCTTCTGCTGTCGGCTCGTTGTACCTACGCAGTATATCTTTGCCCAGGGAACCGGCATTGACGCCGATTCGAATGGGAATGTTCAAGTCACGAGCCTTAGCGATCACTTCACGCAGGCGGCTCTCTCGAGAGATATTACCCGGATTGATACGCAGGCAGTCAACACCTAGGTCGGCCACTCGCAGGGCTATATGGTGATCAAAATGAATATCGGCTACTAAGGGAACATTGACCAATTTACGGATCTCACCAAAGGCCTCAGCCTCTTCCATAGAGGGTACAGAGACACGAACTATATCGGCGCCAGCGGCTTGGATACGGTTTATCTGAGCGACTGTCGCTGCGACATCTCCAGTACTGGTATTGGTCATGCTCTGAACAGAGATTGGCGCATCACCGCCAACGGGAACGCTACCAACCATGATCTGTCGCGACTTGCGTCGCACGATGGGTGTGCCACTAAACATTTAATCTATTACTCTGGTTAGTTACTGTTTTAACCACGCCTGATATTCAAGATTCTCTTTTGAGTAGGGAAACAAATTCTTTAGTTTCAATCCCTCACTGGCAGCATTGTCTCTATTGCCAAAGCGCTGCTCTATTCTCACCGACAGCCACAGACTCTTTGACGTGGGCTTGCTCAACTGCCGGAATCGATCCAGTGCCATTTTACTCAGCGGGTAATTCTGCTGCTGAAAATAAATCTCGGCAGCCTCTATAAACGGAGGTGCAAATCCTGCTGACAGCTGGGTGGCTTTCTCAAAGGATTCCACTGCTGCCTCTACATCACCAAGACGCTTCTGGCTGAGCCCCAGTATATAAAAAGCCTGAGGACGACGCTCATAGGCAAGGTCCTGAGTGACCAACTGCATCTCTTCAAGAGCCTCTTGTATGCGTCCCTGATTAAACAGGAAGGCAGAATAATTGTAGCGGGCCAGCGTATAAGTACTGTCTGCTGCCAGCGCTTTGCGATAGTGCCGCTCGGCCAGCTCAAATTCTTGTTCCATCTGATATAACAGTGCATAGCCATTATAAAGCTCTGCAGACCGCGGCTTAAACGCCTTGGCTTTCTCTAAATGAATTCGGGCGAGATCCCGGTTGTTAGAGCTTATATAACTGAGGGCCAATCTAATATGCTGCTGATTTGCCGCATCCGGATCTGCCCCTGCACTTTTTTCTGCACCGCTCGACACACAGCCGGCGGTTGCTATGACTGCAAGCAACAACAAAAATCTCGAATAATTTCTTATCGGTTTCTTCATGCTTTACTCTCCGTGTCATTGCTCCCATCAAACGGCTTTCTCAAGAGAAACAATTTATAAACCGCAGCATTCCTATGCTGTTTCTAACCTATCGCAACGCTCTCGCTAATCGCTAGCCAACAATCTTGACCACCTGCTCTTCATCCATGTCCTGCAAACGCTTTTTATAGCGCTCTTGGCGCTTGGTGCGGTCATTGACCTCACCGGCCAACTGACCACAGGCAGCGGCAATATCATCACCGCGAGTGGTCCGAACAGTCACAGTGTACCCGTCATTTTGCAGAATGTCCCTAAACCGGTTGAGTGCCACTTTAGTG
>CAJQJT010000097.1 GCA_905478725.1 uncultured Pseudomonadales bacterium | reverse complement strand
TGCGAAGAGAACGGTTGGTTTGACTTATTGTCCAAGATTGATAGCATTACTCAAAACATTATTGAATGCCCATCGGCGACATTCCAAATCAAGGCGGCGTTAATCCTTTGGTGTGACTCAGTAGATATGAGATCAAGCGCTTTGCCGCCAGATGAAGACAGCGTTATGCTGCAACATCCATCAATGAATCATCAAGAAACTTTCGGAACAGAAGCATAATGACAGGCAGACCACCTTGGATACCTGACGAAGAAACCTGCGACCAAGCCTTTGAAATGGCTTCTCGCGGCCTTACAGTGGCCCAGATAGCCGATTGCTTAGGTATTAGCGAAAGAACCGTGTACGACAAGCAGAACCATTATCCACAGTTTTTGCAGGCTATAAAAAGAGGCCGAAGCTCTGGAATGGACAAGATCACCAACAAGCTGTTTGAAAAGGCGATGGAAGGCGACAACACGGCGATCATCTTTTATCTGAAGCATCGAGATCGAGAGAACTGGGGAGAGCAGTACATCGAGCCAGTCAAGGAAATACCTCAAATCAATATCATGGTTGACCCGCGTGCAATTAACCCTACCGCAGAGTGAGATATTCCTTTGCCCTAGCCGCTTTGTTTCAGTGGTCGCTGGTAGACGATTTGGCAAGACCTTTCTGTCTACTGGGAAGATACTTGAGCAGGCAGTTAAGTCGCCGAATAGAAACGTCTGGTACGTTGCGCCAACCTACGGGGCAGCCAAGGAGATTGCATGGGATATGCTGATCGCCACAATACCCCCAGAATACGTTTCTAAGACAAACGAGACCAGCCTAACCCTACGCCTTATCAACGGCTCTGTAATCGCCTTAAAAGGCGCTGAGAAGCCAAATAACCTGCGTGGGCGATCACTCGATTACGTCGTGATGGATGAGTTCGCTGATATGCGCCCAGAGGCATGGTATGAGGTGCTAAGACCCGCATTATCTGACAGAAACGGCGGTGGGATGTTTATTGGCACGCCAAAGGGAAGGAATCATTTCTACGACATCTGGGGCAAAGGTATCGATGGAGATGATAATTGGGCGAGCTTTCAGTACACAACTTTGCAGGGCGGAAACGTATCTCAAGAAGAGATAGCAGCGGCAAGACAAGACTTAGATGAGCGCACATTCCAGCAAGAGTATGAGGCTGCGTTTGTCAACTACAGCGGCATCATTTATTATGGCTTTAGCCGTGAGGATTCAGTTGTTAAGATCGAAGACAGTGGCAGCACTTTGCACATTGGATTAGACTTCAACATTGATCCAATGAGCGCCGTTGTCTGTTTGCGTCATGGCAATACGTTGTTAGCCATTGATGAGATAGTGATGTATGGCAGCAACACTGATGAAATGGTTGCAGAGATTAAGTCAAGGTACGGTGACCGACCTGTTATCATATACCCCGATCCAGCCTCAAGGCAGCGCAAGACTAGCGCAGGAGGCAGGACAGATTTGAGCATCTTGCAGAACGCAGGGTTTGCTGTTAAATCAAAAAGCAGTCACGCACTGGTCAGGGACAGGATAAACGCGGTAAATAGTCGATTACGATCTAGCAGTGGTGATCGCTATTTGTTTATAGACCCAAAATGCAAGCACACGATTAAGAGCCTTGAGCGTCAGACGTACAAAGAAGGGACGAGCCAACCAAATAAAGACGGCTTTGACCACATGAACGATGCTTTGGGTTACTTGGTCGAATACCTGTTCCCAGTGCGGACAGATTACAAGATTGAACAGCCGACAAGGTGGAGTTAATGAGAAGCACAGACATCGAATACACGCACCCAGAATACGACAATAATAAATATCGCTGGGAGTTTTATCTCCGATCCTACATGGGTGGAGAAGATTACAAGGACGGCGGCTACCTGACTCGCTACGTCAACGAAGACAAAGACGAATACAATCGAAGGCTTGACCTCACTCCGATGGACAATCACTGTAAGAACATTGTCCACATCTACAGCAGTTTCCTATGGCGCGTGCCTCCGGTTAGAAAGTTTAACTCTCTGGCAAACAATCCAGCCCTTGAAAACTTTATGAAGGATGCCGATCTTGATGGTCGCAGCTTTAACGCCTTTATGAGACAGGCTCAGGTCTGGTCGTCTGTATATGGGAACGTTTGGCTGATGATGGACAAGCCATTGTCTAACGCAGGAACTAGAGCAGAAGAACTGGCTCAGGACATTCGCCCTTATGTGACTATGTTCACCCCTGAGAACGTGTTTGACTGGAAGTACGAGAGAACCCCAAGCGGGCGTTTTAAGCTAGTCTACCTGAAGGTGCGTGAAGCTATCGAAGAGATTAGCGACACCGAGAAAGAGGTCTACTATCGCGTCTGGCGTGAAGATACGATTGAGAGCTGGAAGTCTATCAACGAGATCGACACCCACCTTGATACAATCGACAACGCACTTGGAAAGATTCCGGCTGTATTCCTGCCAGCACAGCGTTCAGTTGTTCGCGGCATTGGTATTAGTGATCTGTCAGATGCGGCCTATATGCAACGCGCTATCTATCAAGAACTTTCAGAGATCGAGCAGCTCATTCGCATATCGAACCACCCGACATTGGTTAAGACGTATAACACCGATGCAAGTGCTGGCGCTGGCTCTGTGATAAATATGCCGGATGATATGGACTCGAACATGAAGCCGTATCAGATTCAGCCAAGCGGTCAGAACCTTGATTCTGTTCGTGCAGCGATCACCGATAAGGTTGAGGCGATTAATCGAATGAGCCACATGGGTGCAGTTCGAGGCACTCAGGCTATGACTCAATCAGGCGTTGCCATGCAGACAGAGTTTCAGATGCTCAACGCGAAGCTGTCAGAAAAGGCAGACATCCTAGAGCTTGCTGAAGAGCAGTTGTGGGAGTTGTTCGCTGAGTGGCAAGATGCGACTCCAGATGTTGAGGTGTTCTACCCTGATTCGTTTGATTTGAGAGATTACGACAAAGAGCTAATTTTCTTGCAGCAGATGCGCTCGACTGGTGTTAAGTCTGTCACGCTGATGCAGGAGATTGACAAGCAGATTGCTGACTTGGTGCTTGATGATGAGGCTTTAGCTAGATCGCACGTTGAGATCGAATCCAGCAGCCAGACATTAGGGCAGTTCACGCCTGAAGTTGTAGAGCCGCTAGAATAATGCCAGCAGACGTTGACCAGTTACGGTCGGTAATAGCTAGAGCAGATAGGCATCAAGAGAAGTTGGCTGCTGCTTTGGTTAAGCTAGAGGATCGTATCACTGATTTGATGGCAACTGCTCCGCTGAGAGATGGCGAGCTGTTCGATCTGGAGTGGGCTATACAGGCAAGGGTTGAGCTTAGACAAGCAATCGAGGCAGAGTACCTGTCAACCGTTGATGGTCTGGTTAGAGAGTATACCGTGATAGCGGATGAAGTCGCTGCCATGCTTAACACTTACGGCAATGTGACCAAGCTAGACCCGAATGTTATCTCTCAGCTTCAGTCGATGACGTTTAAAGGCTTCGAGGACTTGGGGCAGAACTATCTGGATGCTGTGGCTAAGGAGCTATACGAAAGCACTTTGACTGGTGCAACGTTTGCTCAGAGCTTGGCAACCATTAAGGCTTCGGTTGATTCTAACCTTGGGCGTTATGCAAGTCAGGCTTTGCACGATTCACTGATGCAGTTTGACGCGACAGTAAATACCAAGATCGCTTTGGATGCTGGGGCTGAGAAGTTTAAATACTATGGCCCAGATGATGATGTGACGCGAGAGTTCTGCGCCCGTCATGTTGGCAAGGTTTACACTAAAGAAGAGATAGAGCAAGAGTGGTCTGGAAGTTGGGCTGGAAAGATTAGCGGAGACCCTTTTGTGGTAAGAGGCGGCTATAACTGTCGCCATAGATTCAGAGGTATATTCGAGGACTAATCATGCCACAAGGTACAGGAACATACGGCGCTAAAGTAGGCCGTCCTAAAAAAAAGAAGAAAGTAAAGAAATAAACAACTTATGCTACAATCACGACTCACCAATACTCTTTAAGAGGCACGTCACATGAGCGATGAAATCATGGAAACAGAAGCAGAGACTGAAACTGCTGCAGTAGAAAGTCAGGAAAAGACCTTTTCACAGACAGAACTAGATCGCATTGTTGCGGATCGAGTTGCTAGAGAACAGCGCAAATACGAGAAGCAATTATCAGGCATTGATATAAACGAAGCCAAACAATTGTTACTCGACAAAGAAGCGGCTGAACTTGAGCGACAGAAAGAACGTGGCGATTTTGAGTCAGTTCTAAAGAAAACTGTTGAAAAAAAAGATCAGGAAATTAACGCGTATAAGAGTAAGCTGCAATCAACTTTAGTAGACGGCGCTTTACTAAATGCGGCAAGCACTAATAACGCGGTAAACCCTGAACAAGTTTCTGCACTGTTAAGAAACAACCTTCGCTTGTCAGATGATGGCAGCGTGGAGGTTCTTGACAGCAATGGCACGCCAAGGTATAACGATAGCGGAAATCTGCTGTCAACTGGTGAGCTGGTAGCGGAATTTTTAACGGCTAATCCTCACTTTGTCAGAGCCTCCGCAGGTGGTTCAGGCAGTCAAGGTAACGCTGGTGGCTCTACACAGAAGTCTCTATCTGTGGCTGATATGGTTGCTAATTGGAACGAAGGCGGAAAAGAAGCCTTTGCTGCAATGAAGAAGAAAGCGACCTAATAAACCAATTTTACTAATTTAATCTTTTGAGGATTTAACAATGGCTGCAACTACTTCAACTACCCTTGACGACTTATTTGTCAATATTATCGCTCAGGCGCGTTTCACCGCTGAAGAGCAATCCCTAATGATGGGTCTTGTTACCCAGTACAACATCGGTTCAGAAGCCGGTAAGACCATTCAGGTTCCTAAGTACCCAGCTATCGCTGCTGCTGACTTGACCGAAGGCACTGATATGTCTTCTACCACTGTATCAACTAGCTCTGTATCTGTAGCTGTTGGTGAAGTCGGCGCTCAGGTTCTTTTGACTGACATGGCTGCATACGGCGCGGGCAACCCTGCTCTTGAGCTTGGTACTGTTCTTGGTAACGCTATCGCTACTAAGATGGATACCGACCTGATCGGCTTGTTCTCTGGCTTCTCTGGCGCTTTGGGCGCTGCTGGGCAAGAGATCACTGTTGCTGATCTGTTCAAGGCTGCTGCTACCCTGCGTGCCAATAAGGTTACCGGCGTGATCAATGCCGTAGTACACCCTTATCAGGCATACGCTTTGAAAGCTAACCTGACCAACACTTTCGCTAACCCTAACGGCGGCGACCTTCAGAACGAAGCAATGCGTAACGGATATGTCGGCACTATCGCTGGTATCAACGTATACGAGTCAGCTAACGTTGCTATTGACGGTTCTGGTGATTCTGTTGGCGCAGTATTCGCCCCAGAAGCCATTGCTCTGGCAATGAAGAAGGACTTCGGCATCGAGACTCAGCGTGACGCATCTTTGCGTGCATTCGAGTTGAACGCTACTGCCGTATACGGTGTAGGCGAGCTGGACGATAGCTACGGTGTCAAGATGACTTTTGACTCTGTACTTTAAGTAAGACTAGACCCACCTCTTTCGGGGGGTGGGTTTTTACTGAGGTATAAAATGGCATTTTCAACAGACTCAGATTTGACGGACATCGTACCGGACATCCTTACCCTTGGAATTACCTCTTTTGCCGATGAGCATCCAAAAGCTCAGGCAGACATTGAGCGTGAAATCCGAAACAGGTGGTGGGAGAAACGCGGCATATCCGGTGAATTAAACCCCGACTATTTAACTGATTCACAGTGGACTCGCACCGCTGTTTATTTGGTTCTGTGGAAGTACGCATTGCCTCAGCTTACAAACTGGGTGGATGGTGATCGCTTCCAAAGCATGATTGATTTTTACAAAGCGAGATACGCTGAAGAGATCGAGGCAGTATTCCAAGACGGCGTTGAGTATGACGATGATAACAGCGGCACGATTGAGGGAGACGAGAAGACTCCGATCAATCACGGTCGCTTGGTGAGATAATGGAAGTAGAAATTAACAGCAACATCGTTGATATTGGCAGGAAGATCGACAAGAAAGGCAAAGAGCTTAGGGCCAGTGTTAAATCTGCTCTTCTTAAAACTGCTTTGCATGGCATCAATATCATTGAAGATAGAACTGCCGATGGTCGAGGACTGAAAGGTCGGTTTCCTAAATACTCTCCAAAGTATCTTGAGTTTAGGAAAAGCAGAGGTCGCGGCAAGAATGTTGATTTACAGTTCACAGGTAAAATGCTGGGAAGTATGTCTGCCGTATCAACTAACAGCTATGCAGAAATCTATTTTATGCGTAGTGCAGAGGCTAAAAAAGCTGCTGGTGTTGGAAAGAAAAGACCGTTCTTTGGATTTAGTAGAAAAGAAAGAAAAAATCTATCGCAAGTATTTTTTAAGGCGTTGAAATGAGTGTTAGAGAAAACATAGCAAACAACATCGTAACAACGCTTCAAGCGGTAACATCCCCAGTGGCTATTAAATATGTCACCCGCGAGCCGTTTGATTTTAACAAGCTATCAAACGCGCAGTATCCGGCTATATTGGTTCGCAGTGCTGGCGAGGATAGAGAAGATTCTAGTCTGGGTGGTTCAATAACTCAGCGCATGGCGACAATCAACTATGAGTTAGTTTGTTTTGTAAAAGCTGGTGTTATTGACACAGCTCGAAACAACATAATTGAAGCCATCGAAGAAGGTCTTGATGTAGACAGGAAGCGTGGAGGTAATGCGCTAGATACGCAGATAAGAAGCATCGAGATTGATGAAGGTTCAATCGACCCTGTAGGTGGGGTTATAATGACAGTTCGCGTGCTGTACCAATACACTCGCGGCACAACTTAATTTTTTAATGAGGAAAGTAAGATGGCAACAACTACAGGTTCAAGCGGAGTAGTAAAGATTGCGGCGGCAGGTGGTTCTGTTGCTGTTGTGGGCGAAGTTCGCTCGTTCACTTTTGACGGTTCAGCCGACACTATCGAAGATAGCGTAATGGGTGATACTGCTCGAAGCTATAAGCAAGGCATGACTACCAGCACAGTTTCTATGGAAGTTTATTGGGATGAAGCAGATGCCCAGCAAATCATTCTTGATGAGCGTGCTTCAGTTGATTTTGAGCTTTATCCTACTGGCACTGGCACTGGTGAAACCTATTTCTCTGGTAACGGTATTGTTACTTCACGCTCTATTAGCGGCTCTTTTGATGGCATGGTAGAAGCGAGCTTCTCTATCCAAGTAAGCGGAGCAGTAACCGAAGCTACAGCATAAGGGGATTAAACCATGGGATTAGCTAAAGAGTTAAGAAACAGACGAAAGTTGCAGGCGCGTGAAGTTTTGGTTCCTGAATGGGGTGATGATTCTGGGCCGTTCAAGTTGTATTGCAGGAGCATTACCTGCTATGACATGGATATGCTACAGAAGAAGCACCCTAACTTTTTAAGTAATACTACTATCGGTGCAATGGTTGATCTTATTTGCATGAAGGCAGAAGATGAAAGCGGAAGCAAGCTATTCGGTTCTGCTGAAGATCGCATTGATCTGATGGGCGAAGAGACTACCGTTATTTCTGAGATAGCAAATCAAATGTTTTCTGAGATAGAAACAATTGAGGCGCTTGAGGGAAACTAAAAAGCGATCAGTCGAGGATGAACCTGCTTTCCTTGGCTGACCGCCTTAACCTTACGATCGAGCAAGCAGAACATATGCCGCTAAACCATTTTCACGAATGGATGGCTTATTTTAAAATTCAGAGTGAGTCTAATGGCTGAAAATGTAAACATTGTAATCAAGGCCTTTGATAAGACAGAAGCAGTTTTTTCTGGTATCAGGGCGCAATTTCAAAAGTTAGGCGCAGCCTCTGACAAGCTAAAGAAACGCTTTCCGGCAATTACTAAAGCTGTCGGCTTTATGGTTGGCGTACTGAAGAAAGCAGTACAGGTAATGGCTGCTCTAGCTGCTGCTGGACTTGCTGCAATGACTGCCCTGACGGTTTCATCATTCAAGTCGGGAGATCAATTAGCTAAAACGGCAGACAAAATTGGTGTTACAACTGAAGCATTAGCTGGCTTACGTTATGCAGCAGAGCTTACAGGCGTATCTGCTGGCACTATGGATATGGCAATGCAACGCCTTACCCGTAGAGTTAGTGAGGCGGCTAATGGCACTGGTGAAGCTGTAGGCGCACTTCAAGAGCTTGGCATTAACGCGGCAGAGTTAGAGCAACTACCATTAGATAAGCAAATGAATGTCATTGCTGACTCTATGGCTAAAGTAGAAAGCCAGTCTGATAAAGTTCGATTGGCTATGAAGCTATTTGATTCTGAAGGTGTCGCCCTTGTTAATACATTGGCGGGAGGCTCTGAAGCTCTAGCGGCAATGGCAGAAGAAGCCAATATCCTTGGCCTTGCTATGAGCCGCGCAGATACAGCCCAGATTGAAGCGGCCAATGATGCTATCACTAAAGCAAAAGGCGTTTTTACTGGTTTAGGTAATCAACTAGCAGTTGCCTTTGCACCTATTATTGAAACAATTGCCAACTTATTTAGACAGTCTGCTGTTGATACTGCCGAATTTGGCAATATTGGTCAGCGTGTAGCTGATTCTCTGGTTACTGTTTTTGCTAAGGTTCAAGGCGCATTGCATTCAATGTCGATACTTACCAAGCAAACTAAGCTAGTGTTTATGGAGCTGGCTGTATTTATCGGCAAAGAACTGGTAAGTGCTGTACGCCCATTTATAGAGCTTTATGATATTGCTGCTGAAAAGCTAGGTATGCCGATAATTGGTGGCGGGATTACTGACTTCTTTGATGAGGCAACTTTAAGCGTTGAAGCATTGACAGCCGAAATAGAGCTGATGAAGACGATAAACCCTGCCGAGGGCATTCTTGCCGCTTATGAGGAGATAAAAGTTGCTGCGCGAGAAACTGCTGAAGTAGTGGCAGCCAATTCTCCGGCAGTCATACTTGCCAATGCAGGTGATGAAGTACTTAAAAAAGAAAGCTATCAAGATAAAATAAGAAAGCAGGGCGCAATTGATCTGGCTAAGTTTACAGCTCAGACAGAAACAGAAAAGACCATGCACGTTGCCGGTGAATTGCAAAAACAGTTTGCTGCCAGTGCTAGTCACAGCAAGAAATTGTTTGCGGTTAATAAAGCGTTTCAAATCGGTCAGGCAATAATGAATACTTACGCAGGTGCTTCTAAGGCTTTGGCATCATACCCGCCACCGCTTAACTTCCTTCTGGCTGCTGGTGTTGTAACTGCTGGTTTGGGTCAAGTTGCCCAGATCAGATCACAGTCTTTTGATGGAGGTGGCTTTACAGGTGGTGGCGCAAGGGCTGGCGGTGTTGATGGCAAAGGCGGATTCCCTGCTATCCTGCACCCTAATGAAACCGTAGTTGACCACACTAAAGGCCAAGGCATGGGAGTTTCGGTAAATTTCAACATACAGGCTAACGATACGGCAGGATTTGATCGGCTACTGCAAAGCCGTAGAGGTCAGATAGTAAGCATGATTAATCAGGCGGTTAATGATCGCGGGAGAGCATCACTAGCATGAGTGGAACATACCCAACAACTCCCGTTTTTAATGGCGTAGGATTCAACAGCCGTCACTACAATCTAAGTAGCGAGACAATCTCAGGGCGCACTCAGGTTCGGAATATTGGCGGTCAGCGATGGGAATTTTCAGCATCTTACCCGCCATTGACTAGATCGGAATTTGCTCCTGTCTTGTCGTTCATTCTGTCTCAAAGGGGCATGGCTGAAACATTTACAATAGTTCTTCCTGAGATAAGCACTAGGTCTGGCGATGCAAGCGGGTCAGTTCAGACAAGCGTATCAGAAGCAATAGGTCAGACGACTATATCAGTTGATGGTCTTAGCGGTACACTAAAAGCCGGTGATGTTATTAAGTTTGATAACCATAGTAAGGTCTACATGATTGTTGCTGACCTGACAGGCTCAGGTGATTTAGAGATTCAGCCCTCATTGCGCGTAGCTGTGCCGGACAATACCCCTATTACCTTTAATAACGTACCCTTTACCGTGCGTCTAAATAATGATCTTCAGGAATATACTTTAGGCTTGTCATCTCTGGTAAGATACGAGGTAGATTTCATAGAGGCTGTCTAATGTCCAGAACAATTGATTCCGCAACAATCGCAGCATTGGCAGGCGATAGCTTTAACTTTGCAACACTTATAAAATTCGAATTTGATACGCCCATATACCTCACGGATTGGTATCAAGATTTGGATGCTTTGTCGGCCACATGGGTCAGCAGCTCACACTTTTTAGGTGTCAGCAATTCTACAGAATCATCAGATTTAAGAGTAAACGGCTTAACAGTTACATTGTCAGGCGTGGAGCAAAGCTATATCAGCATTTTCTTGTCTCAAGACTATGTTGATGTCCCAGCTAAAGTTTACCGAGCAGTGTTTGACGATTCTGATGCAATTGTTGGCGCTCCTATTCTTGTATTTGATGGGTTAATAACCGGCTACAATATTGAAGACAGCAAAACAGAAAGCAAAATCAATGTTGACCTTGCCTCTCACTGGAAGGACTTTGAAAAGCTAAACGGTAGAAAGACTAATTATAACTCGCAGCAACTACACTTTCCTGATGATGAAGGTTTTGAATTTGCAGCGAAAACAATCAAAGACTTAAAGTGGGGTCGTAAATAATGGGTTTTTTCCTGATAGCCGCATTGTTTGCGGTATCTGCTGGGGTAGCTTATTCAGGTATCCAGTCTGCTAAGAAGGCTGCAAAAGCAGCCGCTGACTCTATGGCTGGAGTCTTAGTCAACAAAGAATCAAACATTGAGCCTATCCCCGTCATTTACGGAGAGCGCAGGGTCGGCGGTGTTCGCGTGTTTGTATCCACTAAAGATGTTTCGGGTGGCGATAAAAACGAATACCTATACATTGCCCTTGCTATGGCAGAAGGCGAAGTAGAGTCAATAACCGACATTTATATTGACGACACGCCGATCACTGATAGTAAGTTTACAGGCTTGTATACGATTAACGTACATACAGGCGCGGACAATCAGGCGTATGATCCGCTTTTAACCGAAGCCAATGCAGGGTGGTCGTCTGATCACAAGCTCAGTGGCATTGCTTACCTTGCTATCAAGCTGAAGTGGGATCAAGACGCTTTTGGTGGCGTTCCAGAAATCACGGCAGTTGTTAAAGGTCGAAAAGTTTATGACCCTAGAAGCGGTAACACTGTTTACAGCAATAACCCTGCTTTATGTATCCGCGACTATCTGACAAATAACAGGTTTGGTAAAGGCTTGCCAGCATCGGCAATTGATGACATTGCCTTTAGCTCTGCTGCTAATGACTGCGATGAGTCTGTCACTTTTTACTCTGGCGGCGGAACAGGCAAGATATTTGAATGTAACGCTGTATTGCAGACAGATGAGACTTTATTCGACAACATCAAGACAATGCTTGGCGGGTGTCGCGGGTTCCTGCCTTATAACCAAGGTCGATACAGCTTAATTATCGACAAGGCTAGATCAAGTGTTTTTGCGTTTGACAAAGAAACGATTATTGATGGAATCACGATTAAGGGTGAGTCTAAAGAAGACAAGTTTAATCGGGTTATTGTTAAGTTTGCTAACCCAGACGTTGATTACCAGCCTGATCAAGCTGTCTGGCCTGACGCTGGTTCTACTGAAGAGTCAATCTTTCTTGCTGAAGATAACGGAACTCTTTTAGTTGAGGATTTAACCCTTGATACAATTACAAATTACTACGCTGCTAGGGATTTGGCTAGGGTTCTATTAAAGCGATCAAGGAATGCCCTTAGAACGCAATTCAAGGCCACTAGCGAGGCTTTACAGCTATCTGTAGGGGATGTGGTAACGGTAACTCATGACACCCCTGCATGGAATGCAAAACCGTTTCAGGTTGAAGAAATTACGCTTGGATATGATGGGACTTGTAACGTTTCTTTGCTTGAATACGATCCCAGTATTTATACATACGATACTTCAGCCGAGCAAAAGTCATACCCTGACACTGCACTACCTGACCCTTTTTCAGTTGCGCCAGTAACAAATCTTTCGGCTGTTGGGTCAGCACAGTTAAACGCTGATGGAGGAACTATATCTGCGATTGACGTTTCTTTTACTGCTTCTGCTGATTCTTTTGTTGATTCGTATGAGCTAACTTGGGTTGCATCTGGCGGTGATACTCAAACTATCGGCATTAACAGCATTGAATACACCATTTATAATCTTGATAGCCTGCAAACATATAACATATCAGTTAGAGCAATTAATGCATTAGGAGCTAAATCAACATCGGTAAGTGTGATTAATATTAGCCCTTCAGTTGAT
>CAJQJT010000096.1 GCA_905478725.1 uncultured Pseudomonadales bacterium | reverse complement strand
CAAAATTTTCACGCTCTAACCAATCTAGTGCTGCAGCAGCATCAGCCAGTTCACCTTGACCATTATCATCAGCTTAATAGCGGCCTCGACACCGGTGAGGCGCGGTGCGCGCTGAGTGCCGCCAGCCCCCGGCAGCAGGCCGAGTTTCACTTCTGGTAGGCCAACCATGGCTGTGCCAACTGCGCAGCGGTAGTGGCAGGCAAGGGCGGTTTCTAGTCCGCCACCCAGTGCGGTGCCATGAATCGCGGCGACCATAGGCTTGGCTGACTGCTCTATGGTTTCGAGGATTTTATTAAACGAGGGTTCGGTGGGAGCTTTGTCGAACTCAGAGATGTCGGCGCCAGCAATAAAGGTGCGGCCCTGACAGATCAGTATTAAGGCTTTGGTGGCGTCGTCCTGTGCGGCGTTAACTGCGGCATAGATACCGTCGCGCAGTGCCTGTGACAGTGCATTGACCGGTGGGTTGTTGATCCAAATGATTCCGATATCGCCGCGTACTTCATAGCTAGTAACTGACGAGCTTGTTACTGAAGAGCTTGTAATTGACATACTGTTCCCCCAAATTGAATTGTTATTTATTGTTATTGTTAAACCGCTGCAGTCTAAATTCTGGTTACTTTTCTCGACCTAATGATGGCGGTGGTTGGCCAGTCACTTTCTCAAAGTCCTATGGGTGCCTTAGGCTGATATACTTTTGCCCTGAGCAATTTTCCTTTCACTCCATAACGAGAATAATAACAATGCAGAGTAACAGAGAATTAGATGTAGTGGTCTACGGTGCCACAGGTTTTACTGGACGGCTGGTCGCGGAATATTTAAATAACCAATACGGTGTCAATGGTGAGATTAAGTGGGCTATGGCGGGACGCAGCCAGGCCAAACTTGAGTCTGTTCGCGATGAGATGGGTATCTCTGCGGATGTGCCCTTAATTGTAGCCGATGCTGCTGACTTGCCTTCTTTAAATGCAATGGTGCTGAGCAGTAAGGTTATTTTGACCACTGTCGGCCCTTACCAGCTGTATGGCAATGAATTGGTTGCGGCCTGTGCTGAGCACGGCACTGACTATGTTGACCTTTGCGGCGAGCCCGCTTGGATGCATCAGATGATTGCAGCGCACTCGGCAGCGGCTGAGGCCAGCGGTGCACGAATTGTCTTTTCCTGTGGTTTTGATTCGATTCCTTTTGATCTGGGTGTGCTGTTTTTACAGCAGACGGCGGAGCAGCAGTTGGGTGCCATGGTGCCGCGAGTTAAAGGCCGTGTGCGTTCAATGAAGGGCACTTTTTCTGGCGGCACACTGGCGAGCTTTCGCGCCACTATGGCAGCTGCAGGTAAAGACCGTGAGCTGATCAATGTGTTGCGTAACCCCTTTGCACTCACTGAAGGTTTTGTTGGAGCTGACCAACCTCGTGGCGATAAGCCAATGTTTGATGATGCGCTGCAGAGCTGGGTTGCTCCCTTTGTTATGGCGAGCATTAACACTAAAAATATTCACCGTTCAAATAAGTTGATGGGCCATGCCTATGGTTCTGATTTTGTCTATGACGAAATGTTAGTTACCGGTCCTGGTGATCGCGGTGAAGCTATTGCTAAGGCTGTGACTGAAGATACCTCTATGGCCAATGACCCACGTAAGCCAGGCGAAGGGCCTGATTTGGACGAGCGTGTTAACGGTAATTATGATTTGCTGATAATTGGTGAAGCTACTGACGGTCGCTCTGTGCGCGTTAGTGTTAAAGGTGACATGGATCCTGGTTACGGTTCTACGTCGAAGATGATTGCTGAGAGTGCGGTCTGTTTGGTGATGAATCCTGATTTGGCATCTGGCGGTATTTGGACCTCGGCACCGGCTATGGGTACGGCGTTGATTGAGCGCTTGCAGGCTAATGCTGGATTAACGTTCACTGTTGAAACAGCATAGTTTTTAGATTGAGTTTTAGTTAATAATCGGTGCGGCTTCTGCTATGTTGGTAGAGGCCGCACTTGTATATAAGGTTATTTTGGAACACTGTTATCATTCTGTTGTAACTATTTTGTAAAAAAAGGACTGTATTTAAGAAAGGCTGTATTTAAGAAAGACTGTATTAAAAATGATAATAATGGGGCAGTCAGTATGAAATTTCACCCACAAAAAAATGCATTAATTAAAGAATTACACAACCGAACTTTTCCGGTGGTGCAGCTGCCAGCTCAGGTCTCGAGTTTGGTTATATTCAATCCTGGTGATCGCCAGCTTGAACTGGATCGACTTACGGATTTAGCCAAGCAACAAAATGTTACTCCACCTCTGGCAGATGAAAGCTGCTATTACCAAAGTTTTAAAGATTTTGATTTGCGCTGGGAACGGCACAATGAGTTTTCGACCTATACGGTGATTTGTCAGCGCCAAGGGGAGGGTGAGTTCTTTCGGAATCTGTTTTCGTTAATTGATTCTGAGTGGCTAGAGGCTATGCCCGGTGAGGTGATAGCGGCGAATCATATTGATCTGCGTCCGACGACGCTGAGTTCGGAACAGTTGCCCGAGTATTTTGAAGGTAAGCGTTTGGTGGGCAGCAAGATTTATGATGGTTTGGCAACGGTGTGGACGTCGGTGCAGCATCATAGCGACGGCTTTATTCGCACGCTGGTGGTAGATGAGGGAATTGATGCATTGCAGGCGGGTCGGGCGATTCGTAATCTTTTGGAGATTGCCGCCTACCGGGCTATGACACTGTTGGCACTGCCTATTGCGCGTAAATTGATTCCTGAGGTAACGAAGTTGGAAGGGCGTTTGGTTGGTACCAATGCTAAGTTGAATTTGCTGGAGACGGTGGAGGATGAGCAGAAGTTGATGACTGAGTTGATTGAAGAGGCTACTCAGTTGGAAAAGTTAGTTGCTGATCATAATTTCCGTTTTTCTGCGACTCAGGCGTATTTTAGTTTGACTGAAAGTCGTTTGGATATGTTACGCGAGCAGCGCTTGCCAACTTTTCGTACGTTGAAGCAGTTTCATGTGCGGCGTTTTATTCCGGCCTTTCATACCTGTATGTCTGTGGTTAAGCGTAAGGAGGATCTGTCGAAACGGATTAGCCGCACGACGGAGTTGTTGAATTCTCGGTTGCAGTTGTCGTTGGAATTACAGAATCAGCGTTTGCTTGCTTCGATGGATAAACGCAGTGCTTTGCAGTTGCGTTTGCAGCAGACGGTTGAGGGTTTGTCGGTTGTGGCGATGACTTATTACAGTATGAATTTGATTAAGTTGCTGATTGCGCCGTTGCCGATTGAGCAGTATTTGTTGATGTCTAAGACTATGGCGCTGGCGATTATGACGCCGTTTGTTTTTACTGGTGCGTTGATGTTGGTGAAGAGGATTCGCAATAAGTTGGAGAAATGAATTGTTGGGGGTAGGGTGTGTTGTTAGTTCAGGCGGGTCTATCTGTGAGTTCCCAAACGCCAACACTGTGATCCCGACAGAGCAACTTTTTATGTCATCCCGACAGAGCGTAGCGACGAGGGATCTCGGCTTTGCTATTGGCGACTAATTTGATTGCTGAGAGCTGACTGTTGGGTGTGAATAGACCCTGCCCCTACCCTTGAGATCGGTCCCATGGATGCCATTATTTTCAGCGTTCGCACAACTCGCTGTCGCTCAGACAAGTGCTCTCTTTTTCTGAAAATAATGGCATCCATAAGCGGGCCCTGATTGATCGCAAGGGTAGGGGCAGGGTCTATCTGGGTTTTCGCAGTACTGCCGTAGACCCCACGCGGTGATTCTGGCGCATTCTGCATTTATTTTGTCCGGCAGAGCCCTTTTGTGTCATCCCGACAGAGCGCAGCGACGAGGGATCTCAAGCTGACTTTTGGTAACCAAGTTGTGTGTCGGGTGCGGATAGACCCTGACCCTACCCTTGCGATCGGTCCCATGAGTGCAATCATTTTCAGCGTTCGCACAACTCGCTGACGCTCAAACAAGTGCTCTCTCTTTCTGAAAATAATGGCACCCATAAGCGGGCCCTGATTGATCGCAAGGGTAGGGGCAGGGTCTATCTGAATTATCGCAGTGCGGTCTAGAAGCCGTTTTGTTACCTTGGCGCCTTTCTCGTTAATATCATCCTGACAGAGCATGGCGATGAGGGATCTCCTGCTACTTACTCCGAGATCTCTCACATTCGTTCGAGATGACAAGAGGCTTATGGCAAGGCTGCTAATACGCTCAGGGCTGTCTATTTGCTCAGGGCTGTTGATTCCAGCGCACGCATTCCTCAAGCGTTACACCAGAACCACCAAAGATATCCAAGGCACTGCCAATAGTAAGGTCGACTTTGCCGTTTG
>CAJQJT010000095.1 GCA_905478725.1 uncultured Pseudomonadales bacterium | reverse complement strand
TGGCGGACAGAACCCCAGACTCGAACCTGCCACTGCACGAATCTGTAACCCATTATCCTGGGCAACTTTTTGCGCATAGCCTCCCACCGCACCCCCAACAAAAGGCTCACCAGTTTCTTTATTCGCGACTAGCTCTATAGCACCAATCAAACCCATACCACGAACTTCGCCGACCAGCGGATGATCGCTGAATTCTGCCAGGCGCTTTTGCAGATACTCACCAGTGACAGCGGCTTTTTCAAAAATATTATCGCGGGTGTATATTTCCAACGTTTTTAGGGCCACCGCACAGGCGACTGGATGACCCGAGTAGGTGTAACCATGACCAAAGGCGCCGGCATTGGCACTCTGTTCGATCATGGCGTCATACATCTCGCGACGAATAGCCGAGGCACTAATGGGCATATAGGCCGACGACAGCTGCTTGGCAAAGGTCATCATATGCGGTGATTCAATGCCCATCGTCGTACAACCGAAGTCATTGCCGGTGCGGCCAAAACCTGTGATCACCTCGTCGGCCCAGAACATAATGTCGTACTTGTTTAGGACAGCCTGAACCTTCTGGTAATAGCCTGCGGGTGGCACAATAACACCGCTGGCACCGGTAATCGGCTCAGCGATAAAGGCGGCAATAGTCTCTGGCCCCTCTTTTAATATCATTGTCTCTAGATTGCCGACAATGCGCTCAACAAATTCAGCCTCGCTCTCATTGCCTATTTTGCCGCGATAATAATGGGGATGATCGGTGCGCAGTATACCCAGGGCATCTACTGGCAAATCAAAGTGCGCCTGCGTCACCGGCAATCCAGTGAGCGCTGCGGACGCAATTGTCACACCATGATAGGAGCGTTCACGGGCGATAATTTTACGGCGCTCGGGCTTGCCGATCGCCTCATGGTAGTAGCGCAGTAATTTAATATGGGTGTCATTGGCATCACTGCCGGAGTTACCGAAAGACAGCACCGCGTCCTGCATGGGAATCATCTCAGCCAGTTTGTCCGCCAGTTCGATGCCCACTGAATGCGTCTTGCCGCCAAACATATGACTGAAGGTCAATTTGTTCATCTGCTCAGTGGCAGCTTGGATAATTTCCTGGTTGCCATAACCCAAGGCCGTGCACCAGAGCCCAGCCATTCCCTCAAGGTATTTATTGCCCTGATCATCCCAGACATAACAGCCTTCACCGCGCTCAAGGCTGATCTGTTCTATGGCCTTAAAATTGGTGGTTGGGTAAATTAGATGGGTTGCCTGTTTCATCGTCGTGCTCCTTTCTATTCTCTACTTGTTACTTATCTATGCCGCCCATACAGATGTATTTCATCACCATATAATCATCCATACCGTACTTGGATCCCTCGCGGCCGCTGCCGGATTCTTTAACACCACCGAAAGGTGCCATTTCATTGGAGAGAACTCCCTCATTGATGCCGACCATGCCGTACTCAAGTTGCTCGGCAACGCGCCAGACACGACCTATATCTCGTGAATAGAAATAAGCAGCCAAACCAAACTCTGTGTCATTGGCCATCTCCACCACTTCGGCTTCAGTTTCGAATTTAAATACCGGCGCCACTGGGCCAAAAATCTCTTCGGAGAAAACTCGCATGTCACGACTGACATCCGTAAGAATCGTCGGCAAAACAAAGGAACCACCCAGCTCGCTGCGACCACCGCCGAGAGCAACCTTGGCGCCCTTGGCCACGGCATCATCAATAAAGTCGCAGACATTATTGGCTGCCTTCTCATCAATTAAAGGCCCAACAGTGACGCCCTCCTCGCTGCCATTACCCATTACTAGGTTTTGCGTGGCAACCGTCAGCTTGCTGACAAATTCATCGTAGATTCCAGCTTGAACAATAATGCGGTTGGAGCAGACACAGGTCTGTCCTGCATTGCGATACTTTGATACCAGGGTGCCCTGCACCGCCGCATCAATATCCGCATCATCAAAAACAATAAAGGGTGCATTGCCCCCCAGCTCCATAGAGGTGCGCTTAACCGTCTGGGCGCATTCCGCTATCAGCTGTTTACCCACTGGTGTAGAACCGGTAAAAGTGACTTTACGGACTATGGGATTACCGGTTAATTCGGCGCCAATCTGAGCCGTACGACCAGTGACTATATTCATCAAGCCTGGGGGGAAACCGGCACGGGCAGCCAGTTCCATCAGCGCTAGGGCCGACAACGGTGTCGCATTGGCGGGTTTACAGACCACTGCACAACCTGCCGCAATGGCCGGAGCAATCTTGCGAGTGAGCATGGCATTGGGGAAGTTCCAGGGCGTAATACAGGCCACTACACCCACCGGCTGCTTAATGACCACAATGCGTTTATCGTTGGAGGGCTGGGGGATAGTGTCGCCATAGACGCGCTTCGACTCTTCAGAGAACCACTCTATATAGCTAGCACCATAGGCTACTTCACCTCGGGCTTCGGCGAGGGGCTTGCCCTGCTCCGCCGTCAGGATCTGTGCCAGATCTTCTTGATTCTCCATAACCAGATCAAACCAGCGACGCAGTACCGCGGCGCGCTCTTTAATGGTGGTTTTAGCCCACTGCTTTTGCGCAATAGCTGCAGCTTCAATCATGCGTCGGGTTTCAGCGGTGCCGCATTTGGCCACTTCGGCGATTAGCTCACCATTGGCAGGATTGCTAACCGCTAGGGTTTCACCGCTATCTGCATCTAACCACTGGCCGTTAATATGGGCCTGGGTTTTCAGTAAGCTGTTGTCATGTAATTGCAATGCCGTGTCTCCTTGAGATTCGCTAGGCCAGTAACTTCTTATGGGATGGCAATATACGGTTACCAGGCAATTTCCAACAATACCCTATAGAGGTAACGGCCACCACAGCCTGGGAGCGTAAAACAACTATTTCCCGTGTGCGCAGAAAAACGGTAACCTGACTGGGCATTGATATTGAATAAATTAAACTGCCGACCAACAAACTATGTCAGATCCACAACTCTATTTTTTCCGCGATGGCATCCATACCCACTTGGTAGTGCCCAGCGCGGCATTGCTTCGGGTCTTGCCGGAACTGGCTGAGCAGTTGCAGGATACAGAGTGGGCACGAATTGGCTGGGGCGACTACCGCTATTACGGCTCAGCGCAGCAAACTCTGTTTCTTGGTCTCCGCGCACTGTTACTGCCAACCAGAGCCACCATCGCCGTGCTTGGCATTTCCGACATTAACAAACATCGCAGCGCCACTAGCCGCACCTATAGTATCGACACACACCTTGGGGTAATAGACTCCGTGGTAACCTTTATATCAAGACACTTTAAAGTGGATAGATCCAACCAGCTTATTAAGGTGCGAGCCAGAGACAACGGTGAAATATTTTTCCAGTCCCGGGGCACCTACATGTGCATCAACACCTGTAACAACTGGACATCTCGCGGCCTTAAAATAGCCGGACTGCGTTGCCTACCCCTGTTTAACTTTTTGCCCGGGCAGGTGGAGCGGTCCGTGCGCCGCAACGGCTATCGTCCGCTGCCGCTTTTATTGCCACCGCCATTACAGCAAACTGATTAACCCCTCTGTGGCTAAGCGGTCAGATTTAATCCTGTCAAAGGATTAGCCGCTACCCTAGGATGCTTTAAAGCAAATAATTCTAATAAAAACACACTCTACAGAGAGACAAGCAATGATTGAATATACCCAGGAAGGCGACGTAGCAATTTTTAACTGGGACGATGGCAAAGTGAACTCCTTGAGTCATGCCACTGTCGACCGACTTAACGAACTTCTAGATCGCGCCGAAAAAGAGGCCTCTGCAGTGGTTATTCACGGTCGTCCAGGCCTGCTTTCAGCCGGTTTTAACCTCAAAGAAGTTACCGCAGAAACCGCTGCTCAATCAGCCGACGACCAGCTGTTACCCGCTCTGGTGAATAAAGGCGCAGCCTTGTTGTTAAGGATCTTTAGCCATCCTCAGCCAGTAGTCACCGCCTGCACCGGCCATGCTATTGCTGCCGGCGGCATGATGCTGTTGGCCTCGGATACCCGTATTGGCGTCCACGGCGAGTTTAAGATTGCCCTCAATGAAACCGCCATTGATATGATCCTGCCAGCCTTTGGTATCGAGCTGGTTAAGTCGCGACTGTCGCCGCGCTTTCAGACCATGTGCGCCATTCAATCTCATATGTTCAGCCCAGAAACAGCCCTCGAAGCTGGCTTCTTTGACGAACTCGTCAGTGCCGAAGAGGTTCTGCCCCGAGCTATCGAACATGCGACTCAGTTAGCGACACTGCCGGCGGTCTACGGCGTCAATAAGATGATGCTACGTCAGACTCATGCAGATATCATTAAAGCTAGCCTTAACTAAGCTGAGCCAAACCGAGGAGCAAACCCATGGCGGATTTTTTAGCTGATATGTCAGACCATAAATACCGTATTTATGGCGCCGAACTCTCACCCTACTCCGTTAAGGTGCGCTCCTACTTCCGCTTTAAGCAGATTCCTCACCAGTGGATTATCCGCAGCGCCGCGACTATGGATGAATTTGCCAAATTCGCCAAGCTGCCAATTATCCCTCTTTTAGTGACCCCGCAGCTTGAGGGGGCTCAGGATTCAACTCTGGTTATTGAGCAGCTCGAAGCGCTGCATCCAAAAGACAGCATCTATCCAGAGGACACCACCGTCAATTTCGTCTCCACTCTGCTGGAAGAGTTTGGCGATGAGTGGGCCAACAAGTGGATGTTTCATTGCCGCTGGGCGCGAGACATTGACCAGATCGCCTCGGCCGGGCGCATTGCTCAGCTGACCCAACCGGATGCCAGTAGCGAGCAGCTGGGAGAGCTAACCGAACAGGTGCGTCAGCGCATGGTGGGTCGGGTTGGTTTTGTCGGCTCTAATGCAGAGACCGCACCACAGATTGAAGCCTCTCTGCACCTAGCACTTGAGCAGCTTGAAGTTCACCTAGAGTCACGCCCCTACCTACTTGGCGGACGTCCCTCCTTCGGTGACTTTAGCCTTTGGGGGCAGCTCTACAATGTCTGGACCGACCCTACCAACTGTGCACTAATCGAAGCCAAGATGCCCAGCCTACTGGCCTGGATACAGCGCATGCTGTGGCCGCGTATCGAAGGGGACTTTGAATCCTGGGAGAGCTTAAAACCCACTCTCAAGCCGTTCATCAAAGCTCAGATTGGCGAGCTCTTTTTGCCTTGGACTCAGGCCAATGCCGACGCCATAGCACAGGGGAAAGACGAGCTTTCCGTGCAGCTAAATGGCCAGACCTGGACGCAAAAACCGCAGAAGTATCACGCCAAGTCCTACCAGGTGCTGCGGAAAAAATATGCTGCGCTCAATAGCCACCAGGCCACCAATGAGCTGCTGCAAAAGACCGGTTGCCTGGGCGCACTGATTTAATAACAGCAAATCCAAGTTGCCACACTCACAGCCTCACTCACAATCACAGCCGCAACCAGCCTAGTAATAAAGACTTTTATCAGCTTTTTCCTTTCGAGCCATTGATATTCTCTTTGCTGACCCCATTTCATTGGGTATCAATAAAAGGAGTAAGCTCGTGGAACAGTACCGCGGAACAACCATTCTCTCAGTCCGTCGCAATGGCAAAGTTGTGATTGGCGGCGACGGCCAGGTTAGTCTTGGCAATACCATCATGAAAGGCAATGCGCGGAAAGTGCGCCGTCTATACAACGATAAGGTGATCGCTGGTTTCGCCGGTGGTACTGCCGACGCCTTCACCCTGTTTGAGCGCTTTGAAGCCAAACTCGAACAGCATCAGGGCAATCTCACCCGAGCCGCAGTAGAACTCGCCAAAGACTGGCGCAGCGACCGTATTCTGCGCAAACTCGAAGCCCTGCTTGCAGTGGCCGACAGTGAAGCCTCGCTGATTATTACCGGCAACGGCGATGTAATTCAGCCCGAAGATGATTTGATCGCCATAGGTTCCGGCGGCCCCTTCGCTCAATCTGCTGCCCGTGCACTGCTCGAAAACACCGATATGGGTGCCCGAGACATTGTTGAGCAGGGTCTGAAAATCGCTGGCGATATCTGTATCTACACCAATCACAATCGCACTCTTGAAGAGCTCGACAGCACTAACTAAGTGCTGGCAACTGCCAGCAGTAATGCCGTGCCCACAGCGTCTTGTAATAATGAGGTGCCTATAGCGTCTCGTAACAGAAAGGTGCCAACAGCGTCTTGTAATAATGAGGTGCCTACAGCGTCTCGTAATAAAAAGGATTGTTTATGTCTCAAATGACCCCCCGCGAAATCGTTCACGAACTCAACCGCCATATTATTGGCCAAGACGACGCTAAGCGTTCAGTGGCCATTGCCCTGCGCAACCGCTGGCGCCGTGCCCAGTTGAACGAAGAAATGCGCAACGAAGTAACACCCAAGAACATTTTGATGATCGGTCCCACCGGCGTCGGTAAAACCGAAATTGCCCGACGTCTGGCCCGTCTCGCCAACGCTCCCTTTGTGAAAGTGGAAGCGACCAAATTTACCGAAGTGGGCTATGTGGGTAAAGATGTTGAATCGATTATTCGCGATCTCGTAGAGACTTCGGTCAAACAGGTCCGCGAGCAAGAGATCAAGAAGGTTGACCAGCGCGCCATGGACTCAGCCGAAGAGCGTATTCTCGATGTCCTGCTGCCGCCAGCTCGAAGCACCGATGGTCAGTCTGAACAGACTAGTTCAACCCGCCAAGTGTTCCGCAAGAAGCTTCGCGAAGGCGCCCTCGACGATAAAGAGATTGAAATAGAACTCAGCCAAACCGCAGCCGGCGTCGAAATCATGGCCCCTCCCGGCATGGAAGAGATGACCTCGCAGCTACAGAATATGTTTAGCAGCATGGGTAAAGGCAAGACGGTTACGCGCAAGCTCACAGTCGCCGAAGCCCTAAAGAGCCTCAAAGAAGAGGAAGCCGCCAAGCTGATCAACGAAGAAGAGATCAGAGCCGCCGCCGTTAGCGCCGCAGAACAGAATGGCATTGTCTTCCTCGACGAGATCGACAAAGTCTGTCGCCGTGGCGAAGCCAGTGGTGCCGATGTCTCTCGGGAAGGTGTGCAGCGCGACCTGCTTCCGTTGATTGAAGGCTGCACCGTCTCCACCAAATACGGCATGATCAAAACCGACCATATACTGTTTATTGCTTCCGGTGCCTTTCATCTGGCCAAGCCATCGGATCTGATCCCTGAACTCCAGGGCCGACTGCCGATTCGCGTTGAGCTGAACTCATTAAAGATCAATGACTTCGAGCGTATTCTTACCGAACCCAAAGCCTCGCTGACCAAGCAATACTGCGAGCTAATGGCCACTGAAGGCGTAGAAATCAGCTTTACTGAAGACGGCGTGCGACGCATTGCCGAGATCGCCTTTGACGTCAATGAAGGCACAGAGAATATTGGTGCGCGACGTCTGCACACCATTATGGAGCGACTGTTGGAAGAAATTTCCTACGATGCCTCTGACCTCGGCGCCAAAGGGGAAAAATTCTCCATCGACAAAGCCTTTGTCGACAAGCAGCTCGGTGAGCTAGCCGCCAATGAAGAT
>CAJQJT010000094.1 GCA_905478725.1 uncultured Pseudomonadales bacterium | reverse complement strand
ACCGGTTACTTCGGTCATGCCCTCGGCAATGGAGCCGAGCATAATGGATCGATGAGACATTGATTTGTCGCCTGGCACACGAATATCACCACGGGCAAGGCCACCAGGTGCGACTTTATAATTTATTATTTTTTCTGACATGGTCTGCTGTGTTGCCTTTGGGTCGATTGATTTTCCAAAATGGTTGCGTGCATCGCGAGCTCGCGTGAACACGTCCATCAGATAGGTTTCGTCGCCTTTGTCTATGGCGTTGCGCATCTCACTAAAGTTATCCATGATCTGATCGAGCACGGTGAGAATCGCTTGGCGATTGGCCAGTGCTATATCTCGCCACATGATCGGATCGCTGGCGGCAATGCGGGTAAAGTCGCGAAAGCCTCCGGCGGCATAGCGGAAGATCTCGCGATTGTCGCGCATACTCGCCAATGTATCCACTAATGAATAAGCTAAAAAGTGCGGTAGGTGACTGGTGGCAGCTAGCACTTCGTCATGCTCTTGCACGTCCATGGAGGAGACACGAGCACCTACGGATTGCCAAAGTTTTTCCACGAGCTGCACGTGGCTTTCACCACTGGCGGCGTGGGGGGTCAAGATTACCCGATGATCTTTAAACAGATCCGCTTTGGCTGCGGTGACGCCACTTTTTTCTGAACCAGCGATGGGATGCCCGGGGACTAATTGGACTGGCAGGTGGCCATAAATATCCATTGCAGCAGCCAATACACTGCCTTTGACACTGGCTACATCGGTGATGGTGACCTGATCGGAAAGCAGTTCAGAACATTCTTTGAGGATCGCAGGAACGGTCAGAGTCGGCACGCCGATAACCACAAGATCCCCAGCACCTAGTTCAGGGGCAATAGCCGCCAAACTTTGTTCTGGGCGGTCAATTACGCCCAGTTCAACCGCTAGGTCGAGGGTTGAGGAGCGTCGCGAGATGCCCACTACCTGAGTAGCGAGGCCGGCGTTACGAGCGGCCAATGCAAGACTGGAGCCGATCAGCCCCAGTCCGATTACAACCAAGCGGTTAACCACTGGCTGTGCTGTTTTAGAAGTTTGCAACATGACAGATCACATCGAAATAAAGAGATTAATCGTTACTATAGCCGATCCTAAAATCAACATTTGAATCGGCATTTGAATCAACAGCAATAGCAACGCTTAGAGAACCGCTCGCGGGTAGGACCCGAGTATTTTCAGCTCCGCCACTTCTTCTGCTAGTTCAGCCAGCACGGCAGCGGCAGCGGGTTCGTCCACATGGGCAGCAAAATCGATAAAGAAGATATAAGACCATTTACTGTTGCGCGAGGGTCGCGATTCCAGTCGCGTCATATCAACACCGTGACGACGGAATGGCTCGAGCAGATTGTGAAGGGCACCGGGCTTATTTTGCACTGACACGACGATGGAGGTTTTATCGTCACCGCTGGGTGGCACCATCTCGCGACCAATAATCAAGAAGCGCGTTGAGTTGTCGGGCAGGTCTTCAATTTTTTCCCAGAGCTTTTCTAGGCCGTAGAGTTCGCAGGACATGTCTCCAGCAATGGCTGCTGAGTTCCACTCACCCTGCACGCGTCGCGCTGCTTCAGCGTTGCTGCTCACCGCTACACGTTCGATATTGGGATAATTGGAATCCAACCACTTGCGACATTGGGCCAGTGACTGGGCATGCGAATAGACACGAGTCACTGTGTTTTTATTGGTATTGGGACCAATCATAAAGTGCTGGTGAATGCGCAGTTCTACTTCGCCACAGATCTTTACCGACGAATCGATAAAGCTATCTAGGGTGTGGCTGACCACGCCCTCAGTAGAATTCTCGATGGGCACAACACCGTAGTTACAGGACTCGGCCAGAACATCGCGGAATACTTCATCAATCGCGGCTTTGGGAACAGTTACTGCTGAGTCGCCAAAGTGCTTGAGCGTGGCTTCCTGAGTAAAGGTGCCCTCAGGTCCAAGAAAAGCCACTTTAATTGGCTGTTCAAGGGCCAGACAGGCAGACATGATCTGGCGAAACAGACGCGCCATATCTTCGTCGCCCAAAGGGCCGTCGTTTTTTTCCATTACCGATCGCAATACCTGAGCTTCACGCTCGGGTCGGTAATAGGTCTCGTCACCCTGCTCTTTTTTGATCTTGGCAACGTCTTGCGCACAGCGCGCACGAGCGCTGATATTGGCCATGATCTCTTGATCAAGGCCATCTATCTTGTTGCGTAGGTCGAGCAGTGGATTCTTTTCAGTCATTATTTAAGCCTTACTCGTCAGCGGAGCTGTCGTCAGAAGTATCTTCGGAAGAGCCTTCAGCGGATGAAGAGCCTTCAGCGGCATTGTCATCAACAGAACCTTCAGCTGACTCTTGGTTAGTAACAACATCTTCGGCAGCATCATCTTCAATCACAAATTCCTCTTCTTCCGGCTCAGCAATACGCGCCAACCTGACCAAATTTTCGGTGTCCTTCAAGCGAATAATACGCACGCCCTGAGTATTACGACCCACAACCGAGACTTCGTCACCGCGGGTTCGGACCATGGTGCCCTGATCAGAGATCAGCATAATTTCGTCGCCTGAAAAGAGCTGCGTAGCGCCAACCAAGGGTCCGTTGCGCTCGCTCGCCTGAATCGCAATCATACCTTTGCCGCCGCGTCCCTTAGTCGGGAACTCGTCAACCTTGGTGCGCTTGCCATAGCCATTTTCACAAACGGTCAGCAGGAAGCCATCTTGCTCAGGTATCACCATTGAGATCACGTCATGACCCTCTGGCAGTCGCATACCGCGCACACCTTTAGATACACGACCCATAGAGCGGGCATCGGTGCTGGCAAAGCGTACGGCCTTACCTTCAGAACTGAGCAGCATGACATCGCTGTCGTCATCAATAATCGCGGTACCGACCAAGTGATCGCCGTCAACCAGATCTACTGCACGCAAACCAACACTCCGTGGGCGCGAGTACTGCTCCAGTGAGGTCTTCTTCACGGTGCCGTTGGCGGTGGCCATAATCACAAACTTATCAGCGCTGTATTCTTCAACTGGCAGAATCGAGCTAATGCGCTCACCTTCATCCAGAGGTAACAAATTAACCACCGGACGTCCGCGTGAATTGCGGCCGGCAACGGGAATCTGATACACCTTGAGCCAGTAGACTTTGCCCAGGTTGGTAAAGCACAAAATAGTCGCGTGAGTGCTGGCGACCAAAAGGTGTTCAACAAAATCTTCATCTTTAACCGCTGTTGCCGACTTGCCCATACCGCCGCGACGCTGCGCTTGATAATCGCTCAATGGCTGAGTTTTGGCATAGCCGCCGTTAGAAATGGTAACAACACGGTCTTCTTCGGTAATCAGGTCTTCAATAGTAAGGTCATGCAGCGATTCAATGATCTCTGTGCGACGCTCATCACCAAACTCTTCGATCACGGCTTCGAGTTCTTCACGAATAACGGTCATCAGGCGAGTCAGGTCACCAAGAATATCTTGGTATTCAGTAATCTCTTCCAGCTTGACGGCAAATTCAGCAATGATTTTGTCGTGTTCCATACCGGTTAAACGGTGCAGACGTAACTCAAGAATATCTTTGGCCTGCTCTGGAGACAGGTAATATTTGCCATCGCGCAGACCGTACTGATCTTCCAGCCACTCCGGACGTGTAGCTTGACTACCAGCACGTTCGAGCATCTGAACCACTGAACCAGGACTCCAACCGCGGGCGACTAGGGCTTCACGGGCTTCGGTCGCCGTGGGCGACTGCTTGATCAGTGCAATAATTTCATCGATATTGCCTAGGGCAATAGCAAAGCCTTCCAATGTATGGGCGCGCTCGCGAGCCTTTTTCAACAGATAAATAGTACGACGTGTAACCACTTCACGGCGATGACGCAGGAAGTGATGAATCAGCTGCTGCAGATTGAGAATCTTCGGCTGACCGTCGACCAGTGCCACCACGTTGATACCAAACACGCTCTGCAGCTGGGTCTGGGAGAAGAGATTATTAAGAACCACTTCTCCAACATCGGTGCGCTTAATTTCGATCACCACGCGCAGACCGTCTTTGTCCGACTCATCGCGGAGTTCAGAGATACCTTCAAGCTTCTTCTCTTTAACCAGCTCGGCGATGCGCTCAATCAGGCGCGCTTTGTTCAGCTGATAAGGAATCTCGGTGATAATGATGGTTTCACGGCGAGTCTTTTCGTGCACTTCGATACGGGCTTTGGCGCGCACATAGATGCGTCCACGACCGGTGCGGTAGGCCTGAATAATGCCGGCTCTGCCATTGATAATACCGGCAGTGGGGAAATCCGGTCCGGGGATATATTCCATCAACTCATCGACGGTAATCTCCGGATTGTCGATCATCGCCAGACAACCTTTGACCACTTCAGTGAGGTTGTGGGGCGGAATATTGGTCGCCATGCCCACAGCAATACCAGAGGAACCATTAACTAATAGGTTGGGTATGCGAGTCGGCAAAACATGGGGAATCTGTTCAGTTTCATCGTAGTTAGGGACAAAATCGACGGTCTCTTTCTCGAGATCTTCAAGCAGCGCGTGGGCGATCTTGGTCATACGGATTTCGGTGTAACGCATGGCAGCTTCTTTTGTTCAAGAACAACCTCGGCAATATTATCTAGCTTATATGATTCTTGTTGGCCATAAGTATTAAGAGTAAACTTTTTAAATAAGTC
>CAJQJT010000093.1 GCA_905478725.1 uncultured Pseudomonadales bacterium | reverse complement strand
CTCAAAAATACTGATGAGAATGGCTATGACCTCGAATGATCTGCAGCAAAATACTCTCGGCCTAACCGCTAGCCCGGCTTTGCTATTAGTGGATATGATCAATGGTTTTACTGATCCGACCTGTGCTCTGGGATCTGATTGTCCTGAGGTGGTTGCGGCTAATGTGCAGTTGCTCACAGCTTTTAGAACTCTGGGTCTACCAGTATTTTTTACCACCGTGGTCTACCACAATGAGCATCAGGCCAAGGTGTTTCGTCAGAAAGTACCAGCGCTAGATGTGCTGCAGCCGGATAGTCACTGGGTAAAAATTGATCCGGCATTAGAGCCCTTGGACGATGAGCCGGTCATAGAGAAACAGTGGGCCAGTGCTTTTTTTGGTACGGATCTTAACCGGCAGCTCTCTGCTCTGGGTGTGGACTCGTTGGTTGTGACGGGGTTGACCACCAGTGGCTGTGTGCGTGCCTCGGCGGTGGATGCTTTACAGAATGATTATCAGGTAGTGATTGCGGAAGAGGCTGTGGGAGATCGGAATCCTGAGGCCCACCGCGCCAATCTATTTGATCTGAATGCTAAATATGCTGATGTGTTACCCGTTGCCCAGGTACTGAGTCAATTGACAGCACTCTGCGCTGTCAAGGGTTAACCCGAGAGCGAAAAGCGTGTATTTAAGAGAGTGTATTTACAAGCCTGTATTTACCTGTATTTACCTGTATTTACCTGTATTTAAGAGCACCTATTTAAAAGCGTCTAATTAAGAGCTGCGTATTTACCGCGATTAAAAATCAGTGGCTCTAGACCATTGTCTCTAAACTCAATCACTCGGCCGACTAAAATAATATGGTCGCCGCCTTCATATTGGTTCTCAATCTGACATTCAAAACAAGCGCTGTAGTGAGGCAGGATGGGCACGCCCGCTAAGCCGTCAGTACATTCTAAATCAGCAAATTTATCAGCACCGCTTTTAGCGAAGCGATTAGACATTGCTTCTTGGTCTGCCGCGAGCACGTGAATGGCAAAAGACTCTGCGCCGATAAAGTCATCAAAACAGTTGGCATCGCGAGCGACACTCCAGAGCACTAGTGCTGGGTCCAGAGAGACCGAGTTAAAGCTGTTGGCGGTCATACCGACCTTTTGTCCGTCTTTACCCAGTGCGGTAATAACAGTGATGCCAGTGGCGAAGCTGCCCAGTGCATTGCGAAAGTCTAGGGTTTGCTGCTTTTTATCAGACATAATTCTTCTATTTGAGTAATTCAGTGAGATCTGCCTAAGAGGCAAACTTTTATAACGAGCTTTTTATAACGAGCTTTTCATAACGAGCTTTTCATAACCAGGTATTGCATAAAAAGGGCCTGCAACGGTGCGCGCCTTTATTGTGCGCGCATGATCCGTTGCCTGCCCCTATGTTGCAAGGATTATTGCTGGGTTTTTATTACATCGCAGCCGCTAGGCGGGTGCCCTGGTCGATGGCGCGCTTGGCATCCAGTTCCGAGGCTAGATCGGCACCGCCAATGAGATGATGAGGAATGTTTAGTCCCTCGACCAATTCGCGCAGAGGATCCTGTCCGGCACAGATGATAATGGTGTCTACATCGAGTATTTTCTGCTCGTCGCCCACGGTGAGGTGGAGCCCTTGATCATCAATTTTCTGATAGTCACAGCTAGGCATCAGGCGTACGCCTTTCATTGCTAGACCGGCACGGTGAATCCAGCCTGTGGTTTTACCTAATCCTGAACCCACTCTGGTGCTCTTGCGCTGAAGTAGGTAGACCTCGCGAGGGGAGGGCTCTGGTTGGGCTGTAACGCCTTCGATACCTGAGCGCGAACCAAAGGTCATATCAATTCCCCATTCCTTCATGAAAGCAGGGATGTTCTGGCTGGTGGCTTCGCCGCTGTGGGTAATGTATTCAGCTGTATCAAAACCAATACCGCCGGCACCGATAATCGCCACTTTTTTGCCAACATGTTTTTTGGCACCGATCACGTCGAGATAGTTGAGTACCTTGGGGTGATCTATGCCTTCGATATTAGGCATTCTTGGTGCAATACCGGTTGCAATAACCACCTCATCAAAGCCGCCGTTGTTGAGCTGCTCTGCGGTTACTCTTGTATTGAGCTTTAGGTTTACGCCGTTGAGTTCGATCTGCTTGCCGTAGTAGCGCAGGGTTTCAAAAAACTCTTCTTTGCCTGGAATCTGCTTGGCAATATTGAACTGACCGCCAATTTCATTGGCAGAGTCAAACAATGTCACGTTGTGACCTCGTGATGCAGCGATGGTGGCGGCTGACAGGCCAGCTGGACCGGCACCGACGACGGCAATGTTTTTTACTGCGGTGGCGGGGTTGATGAGTAATTCAGTTTCGTGACAGGCCCGAGGGTTAACCAGGCAGCTGGTCATCTGACCACCGAATACATGGTCGAGACAGGCTTGGTTGCAGCCGATGCAGGTATTGATCTCGTCGGCGCGGTTTTCCTGAGCCTTGATCACAAAATCTGGGTCAGCCAAAAACGGCCGCGCCATGGAGATCATGTCGGCATCGCCGCGGGCTAATACTTCTTCAGCCATTTCTGGGGTATTGATACGGTTGGAAGTAATAACCGGCACCGAAAGTTCTTTTCTAAAGTGTGCGGTAACCCAGGTAAAGGCTGCACGAGGCACTTTGGTCGCTATGGTAGGGATCTTTGCTTCGTGCCAACCGATGCCAGTATTGATGATAGTGGCGCCAGCTTTCTCTACGGCTTTACCTAGCTGAATCACTTCTTCAGCTGTGCTGCCGCCCTCGACCAGATCGAGCATCGAGAGGCGGAAAATAATAATAAAGTGCTCACCTACGGCTTCGCGCACACGGCGAACCACTTCAATGGGCAGACGAATGCGGTTCTCATAGCTGCCACCCCAGTCGTCGTCGCGCTGGTTAGTCCGTGCTGCGATAAACTGGTTCAGAAAGTAGCCTTCCGAGCCCATGATCTCAACGCCGTCATAACCGGCTTTCTGGGCCTGTACGGAGGTGAAGACAAAGTCGTCGATCTGCTTGTGAATACCTTCTTCGTCTAGAGCGCGGGGAGTGAAAGGGTTGATCGCAGATTTGATTGCCGACGGAGCGACCTGATCTGGTGAGTAGGCGTAGCGACCGGTGTGCAGAATCTGCATGCAGATTTTGCCGTCGTGGGCATGCACTGCATCGGTAATCATTTTGTGCCCAGCGATATCGTCGTCAGTCTCCAGCTTTTTAGTGTTGGGATGAGTGCCGCCTTCTGAATTGGGGCCTATACCACCGGTAACGATCAGGCCGACACCGCCTTTGGCGCGTTCGCCAAAGTAGGCTGCCATACGCTCATAGCCATCAGCTGCTTCTTCCAATCCAGTGTGCATGGAGCCCATCAGGACGCGATTTTTTAATCTGGTAAAGCCCAGGTCCAATGGTTCAAGAAGCTTGGGGTAGGTGCTATGTGGCATGATTAACTCCGGTTTTTCATTATTATTTTTAATTTTTATGGGTCGCTACCGGTGCTCGGAAGACGAGGCGGGGCAGTAGCTGTTAAAGCAATAGTCGGTATACGAAAATGGCTACGCTTTGGTTGATCTGTGCAAAGAGATTAATGATGCATTTTGACACTGTCAAGATGTATTGCTACATTGGCCCTCATGAGTCCAAGCACATCACAAAAAATTGTCCGCCCAAGCTATCACCACGGTGATCTGCGACAGGCCCTGCTGCGCTCGGCAAAACAGCTCATAGCCGAAGCTGGAATAGAGAATCTATCCCTGCGCCGACTGGCCGAAAGGGCGGGGGTTTCCCGCACCGCCCCCTACCATCACTTCTCGGATAAGAATGATTTGCTCTGCGCCATTGCCGCCGAAGGTTTTCGCCGCCGGCATCAGACTGCTGCGGCGGGGTTTGATGATATGGCTAAGACCATGCTGGAAAAGTTTCACGACTATGTGAATGGCTATGTGCAGTTTGCCGTGGATAATCCAGAAGAGTATGAGTTGATGTTCGGGCGCAGTATCTGGAAGCAGCAGAACAGCACCGAGGAACTGCGTGATGTCGCCTATCCCTGCTTTCAGCATCAGGTCGACATGATCCGCTGCTGGCAGAGCTGCGGCGTCATCTCTGGGGATAACGCCTTACGTAGCGCTCAGGTCATTTGGGGCGCCTTGCATGGCATCGCCAAATTATATATTGACGGTATCTATACAGATACGGCTCAAATTGAAGAAGTAACTCATTGTGCAATCACTATGTTCGTTAATCAGTCAACCTAACCCTCCGCTTTATGTTATTCCTCTAATAAATTGTTTTTAAAGCCTATAAATATTTTGAGCTGTCAAAATTTGACAGGCTATCTCGGCGATCTATTCGGTAGTGAATTCTGTTAAACAAAAACCTTGTCAAAAGATAGCTTTATTTTTTGACATTCCAAAAAATGAGAACTACGTTTACTTAGCCTGTTAAGTGGTTTTAAATTAAGTTTCAAAATGTGGATTTGGTCGCATTTACCCATGAATTGATCGTTCTGGATATTGGGCATTTATGCGAGGTTTTATTAGGAGTTATTAGGAGTTTTAGCGATGAATAAGAGTTTTATTAAATTACTGCAATCATGTGCAGGCGTCTTACTACTGTCTACGGCTGGTTTGTCAATGGCAGCAACCTACGATTATGATTTTGATGGCGATGAAAATGAGCGTGGAGGTCAGCCGTTAAGCTTTGGTGATCTTAATGTTAAGGGCTATACCGATGGCAATGAAAGCTATGCCTATTTGGATTCGGGATATCTGGCTGGCTTGGGTGTTTGTGATGGCCCAATTCTTTCTGGCACTACAGGTACTGACAACAAGTGTAAGACGATTACTGGTCCAAATACGGGAGCTTCGGACGATAACTTGCAGTTAGGTGAGATGCTTGAGTTTGTATTTGGTACCAAAAAGCAGATCGAGGTTGGTATCAACGGTGCTCATATATCTGCCAATGGAGAGAATGTGCTGTTCTGGACTGATGTTGGTGGTTGGGATTTGCTGACTGTAGCTGCCGGAAAAATTACTCTGGGTGTTCAGCATGCTGGTTTAATGACCTTAAAGATTTTTGGTCAGGGTGACTTTGGTCAGAAAGGTAGAACTACAGCTAACCTCTATGTTGCTGGCATCAACGAAGTACCTCTTCCTGCAGCGGCCTGGCTGTTTGGCTCGGCTTTATTGGGCCTTGCAGGATTGCGTCGTCGCAAAATCGCAGCCTAAGGTTAAGTACTCTACTAGCTGCATGCTAAGGCAGCTAGGTAGTGCATAGCTTGATGCAATAGCAAAACAAAAAACCCCGGTGAGAACCGGGGTTTTTTGTTTTAACTGCTAGTGTTTTTACGTTGCTAGTGATTGGCGCTCTGGTGCAGGTTGATTACTGATCCATCTTCTTCATAGCATCAGAGAGGTCTTTCTCAGCATCGTCACTCATATCTTCCATCATTTGATCAACGCTGTCAGAGGCTTCATCTACTGTATCTTCGATGATATTAATCGCATCGTCGGTGGCATTCTCAATAGTAGTCGGCATGTTTGATTCCTCTACTGCTGGAACAGACCCTTCTTCAGGTGAATTTCCACTATCACATGCGCTCAGGCCCAAGGCAGCCAGTGTGGCAATTAGCAAAACATGGTGCTTCTTCATATCTGTACTCCTTCCTAGGTTATTTGAATAATATGTTTTTTCTCATCAAGCATAGTTCAGGAGAGCCCTAAATGGCGGCGAATGCAGGGAAAATATTATTACCTGGCTCAATCAGGCGAGGTTTTATCCAGTCCAGCAAAAATAAGGCCAAAATTTATCCCTTAATCAGCTCTTATCGGTTGCTGATTGCCAATCGCTGTGGCAAACTTCACGCCGCTTTTAGAGGGGTCTTTGAGTCGTATTTAAGACCCCGAAAACTACCTACTACTAAAAGTTCTTTTTAATGCGAGAGTGGCGGAATTGGTAGACGCGCTGGATTTAGGTTCCAGTGGGGCAACCCGTGCGAGTTCGAGTCTCGCCTTTCGTACCAAATTTAATCAGTATCATCGTGAGGAAAATCCATGCAGGT
>CAJQJT010000092.1 GCA_905478725.1 uncultured Pseudomonadales bacterium | reverse complement strand
TTTTTGCGCAACAGGCCGTTGTCGACAAATACACAGGTGAGCTGGCTGCCAATGGCTTTGTGCAGCAGTGCCGCGACTACTGAGGAGTCGACGCCACCGGAGAGGCCCAAGAGTACATGGCTGTCGCCAACCTGTTCTTTTACCCGGGCGATCTGATCTTCGATAATCGCGGCGGCGGTCCAGAGGCCTTCACAGCCACAGATCTGCAGAGCGAAGTGTTGGAACATACGCTCGCCCTGAAGGGTGTGAGTCACTTCAGGGTGGAATTGAATGCCGTAGAATCTTTTCTCTTCGTTGACCATGCCGGCGATGGGGCATGAAGGGGTCGAGGCCATCAGACTAAAGCCTTCGGGCATGGCGACTACTTTGTCGCCGTGGCTCATCCACACATCCAGCAGTGATTCGCCGTCGCTGCCGATATGGTCTTTGATGTCCTGTAGCAAGGCTGATTCGTTTTCTACCTTGACCTGAGCATAGCCAAATTCACGCACGTCAGAGGTGTCGACTTTTCCGCCCAGCTGGCCTGCCATGGTTTGCATGCCATAGCAGATACCCAACACCGGCAGGCCCATTGTGAAGACGCAGTCTGGTGCGCGGGGCGATGATGCGCCGCCGGTGACAGATTCAGGTCCGCCGGAGAGGATTATGCCTTTGGGATTAAATTCGCGGATTTCTTCTTCGGTGATATCCCAGGCACGGATCTCTGAGAACACGCCAATCTCTCGCACGCGGCGGGCAATTAGCTGTGTGTACTGGGAACCAAAATCGAGAATAAGAATCTTTTGCGAATGTAGATCTGACATTAAGGAGCTCTCTAAAATAAGCGTTAAACAATTAATTTTTTACAAAACGCCTTGGCGTCTTCTAAGAAAAAAGAAAGGCTGCGACATTAATTGAACGCAGCCTTTGCTAAAAACACTACAGCAGCGACAAACTGTTACCGGCCACCGGCCGGATAGTTTGGCGCTTCTTTGGTAATCTGCACATCGTGCACATGGCTCTCGTTGGTACCAGCTGAGGTCACGCGAACAAACTCAGGTTCGGTGCGCATCTGTTCCATAGTGCTGCAACCGGTGTAGCCCATTGCCGAGCGCAGGCCACCCATCATCTGATGAATAATCGCTGACACTGGGCCTTTATAGGGAACGCGACCTTCGATGCCTTCGGGAACCAATTTCTCAGCACCGTCATTTACATCTTGAAAGTAGCGATCACTGGAACCCTGATTACGTGCCATGGCACCCAAGGAGCCCATGCCGCGATAGGACTTGTAGGAGCGACCCTGATAGATTTCGATATCGCCCGGGGCTTCTTCAGTACCGGCCAACATGGAACCCATCATGACGGCGCTGGCACCGGCGACAACGGCCTTGGACATATCGCCTGAATAGCGGATGCCGCCATCGGCAATGACTGGAACACCTGTGCCTGCTAGGGCTGCTACGGCGTCGGCGATGGCGGTGATCTGAGGTACGCCAATACCTGTGACTATGCGTGTGGTACAGATTGACCCTGGACCTATACCGACTTTAACGCCATCAGCTCCGGCATCGGCCAGGGCTTTGGCACCAGCACCGGTAGCGACGTTGCCGCCAATCACCTGAACATCTGGGAAATTTGTCTTGATCCAGGTAACACGATCAAGAACATTCTTCGAGTGACCGTGGGCTGTATCTACTACTAAGACATCAACACCAGCGGCGACTAGTGCAGCGACACGTTCATCTGTGCCCTCGCCTACGCCCACTGAAGCGCCAACACGGAGTCGGCCCTGGTCGTCTTTACAGGCATTGGGGTGCTGTTCGGCTTTATCTATATCGGTGACGGTAATCAGACCTTTGAGTTCAAAGGCGTCATTCACGACCAATACTTTTTCAATTCTATGTTCATGGAGCAGTGCGCGCACTTCATCGGCCTCAGCACCCTCTTTGACGGTGACTAGGTCTGCTTTTGGCGTCATTACTGATGTCACCAACGCATCCATATCCGTGGCAAAGCGCACATCGCGGCGAGTGACTATACCCACAAGATTGCCGTCTTCGAGAACTGGTAGGCCTGAGATATTGTTGGCCACGGTCAGAGCGTAGAGTTCGGCAAGGGTTGCTGAAGACTGAATTGTGAAGGGGTCTTTAACCACACCACTTTCATATTTCTTCACTGCCAGAACTTCTTTGGCCTGCTGTTCGATGGTCATGCTCTTGTGGATGATGCCGACGCCGCCTTCAGCTGCGATAGCTATAGCCAGACGCGATTCGGTGACTGTATCCATAGCCGCTGAGACCAGGGGGATATTCATGGTTATGCCACGAGTAAGCTGGGAGTGGGTCGACACGTCTTTTGCTGTAACAGCCGAGTAGCCGGGTACCAACAGTACATCGTCAAAGGTTAATGCTTCATGGGAAATGCGTAACATAAGGGGACGCTTACCTCAGCGAGGTTTTGGAAAGTAAGCGGCGCATTATAATTCAGCGGCTGTCTTAAGGTAAACAACTATTTGGGCTGCTAAACGACTATAAAAAGGACCCTAAACAGGAACATAAGGAGACAGGATAAAGAGGCCTGTAAAGAGACAGATAAAACCGTGACTTAAAGTGCTCTGCGTCCCTACAATAGCAGCATGATAACTAATCCCTCAGAACGTCAAATCTTCAGTGTCAGCCAGCTTAATCGCAGCGTCCGTCATCTAATCGAAACTCAGTTGCCACTACTGTGGGTGGAGGGTGAAATTTCGAACTTTGCTCGCCCTGCTTCCGGACATTGGTATCTGACTCTGAAAGATGATCAGGCTCAGGTGCGCTGCGCTATGTTCCGCAATTCCAATCAGCGAGTTGGCTTTAAACCTGCCAACGGCACTCAGGTGTTGGTGCGCTGCCGAGCTGGCCTCTATGAGGGCCGCGGCGAGTATCAGTTGGTTATTGAGCATATGGAAGAAGCGGGCTTTGGTGCGCTGCAGCGGCAGTTTGAACAGCTTAAGCAACAGCTTAGCGATGAGGGGTTGTTTGATAATCAGCATAAAAAGCCTATGCCGGATTCAGTCTCACATATAGGCGTGATTACCTCGGCCACTGGTGCGGCGGTTAAAGATGTTCTATCGGTTTTGGAACGGCGCTTTCCGTCTATTAAGGTGAGTATTTTCCCCACTGCGGTTCAGGGGGAGCAGGCCGCGAAACAGATTGTTGAGGCGATTAGTAATGCCAGTCAGCACGGACAGTGCGATGCGCTAATTGTTGGGCGCGGTGGTGGTTCGCTAGAGGATCTCTGGCCGTTTAATGAGGAGGTTGTGGCTCGGGCCATTTTTGCCAGTGCGATACCGATTGTTAGTGCGGTGGGCCATGAGGTGGATTTCACTATCGCGGACTTTGTTGCTGATCTGCGGGCACCGACGCCTTCGGCTGCCGCGGAGCTGTTGAGTCCTGATGGTGAGGACATTCTCAATCAATTTGAGGGTTTTGAGATTCTGCTGACTGAGGCTATCGGCCGCAAGATCCAGCAGTTGGGACAGCGTGCGGATTATTTGAAGAAGCGTCTGCGTCATCCTGGGCATAAGTTGCAGGAGCAGAGTCAGCATTTGGATCATTTGGATATTCGTTTGCGCCGCGCAATCAATAGTCGGCTTGAGCAACAGCGTCAGCGGATGAATTTGGTGCAGGGTCAGCTTGCTCGGGTGCATCCTGGGGAGGCGATCGATAGTTATCACCAGCTGGTGGCTAGGTATGTGAAGCAGATGTCGCGGTCGGTGAAGCAGCAGCTTGAGGTTAGACGCAGTAGGACTGGGCAGGCGATGCATTTGTTGGATACGGTTAGTCCGCTGAAGACGTTGGGGCGAGGGTATTCGATTATTCGCGATGCTGATGATGCGGTGATTAGGTCGGTGGCTGCTGTGGCTGAGGGGGATGTTTTGCGCGGGCAGTTGGAGGACGGTGAGGTGGTTTTTGCTGTGACTGGAACTACTACTAAGACTCTTTAGGGTTTTTAGTGGGTGCGGGGTTGATGGTCAGTGCGCTATAGCCCCTGGGTCTGGCCTTGAGATCGGTCCCATGGGCGCTATTATTTTCAGCGTTCGCACAACTCGCTATCGCTCAGACAGGTGCTCTCTCTTTCTGAAAATAATTGCTCCCATAAGCGGGCCCTCATTGATCTCAAGGCCAGACCCAGTGACTATTTGGACTCTCGCAGTGGGTTCTTAAAAACTACAAAAAACAAAATTTAAATCTAGGTTTTGGTTTAGCTACTCTTCTCTCTTAACTTTCCAGGGCCTGTTCTAGGTCGGCAATAATATCTTCTATGGCTTCTAGTCCGGCTGAAATGCGCACTAGGCCTTCACTGATTCCGTGGGCGGCACGTTCCTCTAATGTGTAGACGGAGTGGGTCATGCTGGCTGGGTGTGAAATTAGGGTTTCTGCATCACCTAGGCTGACGGCTAGTTTGGCTAGTTTGAGTTTGTTGAGCATGCGCACGCTAGCTTCATATCCGCCTTTGAGTTCTATAGCGATCATGCCGCCAAAATCGTCCATTTGTTTAGCGGCGATGACGTGCCAGGGGTCGCTTTTTAAACCGGGGAAAAATACTTGATCGACGGCTGGGTGCTGCTCGAGCATTTCGGCGATCGCTTGGGCATTTTGGCAGTGGCGCTCCATTCTTAGCTGCAGGGTTTTGATGCCGCGCAGGATGAGAAATACGGTCATGGGTGAGATAACTGCACCGGTCATATCCTTTAAACCAAACAGACGAATCTGTTGAATGGTCTCTGCATCGCCGACTATTGCTCCGGCAATTAAGTCGCCGTGGCCGCCAAGATATTTGGTGGCTGAGTGGACCACAAGATCGGCTCCGAGAGTTAGGGGGCGCTGTAGCGCGGGTGTACAGTAGGTGTTATCAACCATTACTTTGATATCGCTGCTGTAGTCTTTGACCAAGGCGCTGACTGCGGCAATATCGATAACCCGCATATTGGGGTTAACTGGGGTTTCAAAATACACCACTTTGGTTTTGTCGCTGAGCTGGCTCTGCAGTTCGCCGTGGTCGGTGAAGTCGACATAGCAGATATCGATGCCAAACTTTTTCAGTCCGTGCTCCATAAATGAAAAGGTGCAGCCGTAGAGGGTCTTGTCCACGAGGATTTGATCGCCGGGGCCAACTAGGGTCCAGAGTGTAGCGGTGATTGCACCCATACCTGATGCGGTTGCCAGCGCAGCCTCGCCCTCTTCCAGATCCGCTAGTCGGGTTTCGAGAATTTCCTGAGTAGGGTTGGAGATGCGGCTGTAAAAGTGACCTTTTTCTTCTCCTGAAAACCGTCCTGCGCCCTGCGCCACGTTGTCAAAGGCGTAGGTTGAGGTCATATAGATGGGTGGATTCAATGAGCCTTCGTTGGCGGATGAATCATAACCCGCGTGGACGGAGCGGGTGGCGAAGGAGAGTTTTTTAGTGGTGTCGGTGGACATGGCTTTGCTCTATAGAAGGTATATTATGCAATCACAATAACCCTCTCATTCGAGCTAAATCTCCCATTAATATTTGTTTTATTTACTATAAATAGCTATATTCGCCACATTATAGATATTTACAGGTGACTTATGCCAATTCCAAAGTTGGATCGAATGGATCGTCGTATTCTTGAGGAAATCCAGACTGATGGCAGTATTAGTAATCTGGAACTGGCTGAACGGGTGGGGCTTTCGCCCTCCCCCTGTGCTCGCCGTGTAAAGCTGCTTCAGGAGAGTGGCATTATTAGTCGGCAGATTACGCTGCTGGATCAGAAGAAGCTGGGACTGCCGATTAGTATTTATATATCGGTGAGTCTGGATAACCAGAGTCCGGATCGATTGGCGAATTTTGATTCCAAGGTGACTGGTTGGCCTGAGGTGGTTGAGTGTTCATTGATTACTGGTAGTGACACGGACTATTTGCTGAAGGTGGTTATGCCGGATATGGATTATTACCAACGGTTCTTGTTGGATAAGCTTAATCAGGTTGCTGGGGTGAGCAGTATTAAAACCAGCTTTGTGTTGCGGCAGGTGGTGCAGCGAACTGAAATGCCGCTGGATCATATTTGACCACTATCGATAGCCGTCGCTATCGATAGTGGTCATCCTGAGAGAACGCAGTGAACCGAGGGATCTCCTTGGGTGTGGCGCCTTTCAAGGCCAGTGCCCACTGGATGAGCCCCCCCCACTACGGTCCGGATGACAGAGCACTTGGTCGGCTCCCCTAGCTATTAAACTTCTCAAGCTCTTTCGGGGAAGAGATCGATAAACTAAGATCTTTCAACAGCCCATTTTCAATACTGTAAATCCATGCGTGCACTGAAAGGTCAGCTCCGCGCTTCCAGGCACTCTGAACGACCGTGGAATTACACACATTGGCAGCCTGCTCTAAGACATTTAGTTCACAGAGTCGCTTGAACTTTTCGTCACCTTCCAACTGACTCAACTCCTCAGCATGAAAACGACTGACGTCTTTAATATGGCCCAACCAGTTGTCGATCAGACCATTTTCTTCATTGCCCATAGCAGCTTTGATACCGCCACAACCGTAGTGACCGCAGACAACAATATGCTTAACTTTTAGTGCATCCACCGCATATTGAATAACTGACAGACAATTAAGATCTGAGTGAACAGCCACATTGGCAATATTGCGGTGAACGAAAATCTCACCAGGGGGAAGTGCAACTATCTGATTGGCCGGTACTCGGCTATCCGAACAGCCGATCCAAAGGTACTCTGGAGCTTGCTGCTTGGAAAGCTGAGTAAAAAATTCCGGATCCTTGTCTTTAACCTCACTGGCCCACTTAACGTTTCTGTCGAACAGATGTGATAGATTTTTCAAGACTGGTTCATCCTCTTTAGGGCTGCCATAAGGGCCTTTCATACAGCCGTATTTTACAGATAGCGGGCTCAATTAATAGCCTGTTAGATGAATAGTCCGCTGAATTAAGTGCACGGCAGATAAAGTGCCCAGCTCATAGAGTGCTCAGCTCATAGAGTGCTCGGTCTATAGAGTGCCCGGCGATTAAGTGCTCAGCCCATTAAGAGCTCAGCCCATTAAGAGCCGCTCAGAAGAATTCCCGCAGGAGTCGTCGGATCGGGCCGCGCACTGGTAAACGCACGCATCAATGATCGACTGATATCCTCACCCAGATACTCGGCTAGCTTTTGCTCCCGGTGCAGGGCGGCATCTCTAATCATCTGGATACCCTGCTGAGGGTTAGACTTGCGCACAAAGTAACCTTCGATCATCTGTTCCTCACCGTCCGAGATAATTTTGTAAGCCGACAAGATTTGATCTTCGTTTAAATAATAACGCTCTCCAGCCGCCTTAAGCTGTGCATAGCGGTTATCTAAATTAGCCAGAATTTTTAACCCGTCATCATTACCCATTAGCTGCTTGAGTTTGTTGCGCTGGGCCATCAACGTATTCGCATCAAAGGCATAGCCCTCCCGGCTGTCATAAATGGGCGCCAAGGCCATATAGCTGTCGCGAAAGCTCTGCTCCGTAAAACGTACCCCGCTCTCAAGTAGTCTGGCGGCCAGTGATGAATAGCGCATACGATATTCTAAGGCGCCATTCTCAGTTAAAATTTCAGCGCTGATCAACTCATCAACACTGGTAGCCAGCTCATCAGCGAGACCAACCTTTTGCGAGCGCAACTGATACTCGCGCAGCGCAATCTGATCCCTAGCTGACAGAAAACTCTGAGATACCAGGGGAGAAAAGCCCTGACTCAGAGATTTATGAGCATAACCCTGATCACCGAACAAGCTCGCCAAAGTACTGCGCAGTGCCCTCTCACCTTCGATCTTGGCTTCAATCTGCTGAGCTAGTCCATCGGCGCTTCTGGCATGCCAATACTGATCATTAAATAGCTGTGATCGGGCACTATTTTGAGTTCTGAGCTCCTGCAGAATAAGCATTCTCGCCTGCTCGTCGCTCAGGCCAATCGCCCGAAGCTGCTTTAACTCGCTGTGTTGATAAGACTGAACTACTAAACCGGCTTCAGTTTGAACGGCTACATCGCTAGAGAGTTCGATGGCTGATGTTGCAGATTCAGTGCCAGCAGCAGCGGCGCCATCTGTAGTATTAGTCGTGTAGAGAAAGCAGATTGCCACTAGATTTAGCAGCAATGACAGCGCTAGTATTATTTTGAACTTCATATTCACCCTTTTATACCAAGTTTATTTCCATATAACCTGTAGTGAATATAGGTGAGATTTACTGGGTCTGCCGAGGGTATCTATTGCCTGACCTTGGGTCGAAGAACAAAAGGCTAAAGGAGTCTGCGCTTAATGCTTACTCCAGGTCTGCTCAGCAACACTAAGAGCACCGCTATTATCTCTGTCCCAGCCTTTGGCAAAGGTGTTGGTTAGCTCAAGAAAACCATCCCCAGCCTGGCCGTTTTTCGGTGTTGCTCGGAGGGTGTAAGTGGAGGCAGTGGCGGCCTGAACCGTAATGTCATAAGACTTGGTACCACTGTCCCGCGGTGACTCACGCAATTGTGCGGGAAGTGCTACAGCGGTGCCTCCCGTGTCCTGATGGTAACGGTTATTTTCGGTGTAAAACCGCTCCATAAATTGGGCCGCTTCCATGAGTACTGCCTGCGCATCGGTACGGCGGGATTGAGTCACCTGATTGAGATAACTGGGATAGGCGATAGAGCTAAGGATGGCGACAATGACCACTACAATCATTAGCTCTATAAGACTAAATCCCTGTGATTTTTGAGATTTTTTAGCAGACTTTTCCATAACTATCTCGTTGGCTTTATTTGAGTTTCACAATCCGTTTAATTTCGGGCCGACTGCCATTTTCAGCTCTGTACAAATACACTAAAACAGTCTCATCCGAGTGTAAATCCGACATAGCTATAGGCTGATGATTGGAATTCAAAATATGCGTGTTAAACGGCACTGCAAACTCGCGATCCCCAATAACCAGCAACCGTTGTTTCGCACTGACAAAATCAATCGTTGTTTTAAATTTTTCCCATTTTGGGTCTATTTCCTGTTCGGCAGCTACTGACGACATAGCCACCGATAAACCCAGTACCAAACAAACAACTCTGCCAACTATTGAAATTATTTTCATACTGATATCCCTATTAGCGAATCTCGCGCCATGGTGTTTGTCGGTTGCGGCCAGAATCCTCGAGAATGGATTCCACCTTGCCTTTGGAGGTGGTTACATATTTTGATTCAGTGCGACCATCTGGATGATTAATGATGCCCGGACGTGACAGTATGCCGGCATTTTTACGCTGGATACCTGAACCATGGACATAGTCATCATTGCCATCGCCATCGATATCACCAAGATTAATCATATCCGCATCATTAAAGGCGCGATCTTTATTGAAATCAAATACCGACTCATCGAGGCGACCACCATTGAAGGCATCGACTTCCATTAACCAGCTGCTACCTTCACCCGCACAGGGGTCGGAGGCTGGGGTTACTGTGACAAAAATAACTCGCCCATCTCTGAGCGTCGGGGCCTGATGCACTCGCTCGCCGGACTCAGGCAAATCTATATACCACCCGAGTTTCTCCGGTGACTGGACTGGATTGCTGCCGTCATCCCATTGAATCGGCGTTTTGGAGACGACTCTGCCGCGCAGATCTGTAGATGCAGTGCTGTGTACGCTAACGGTTTGGGGTAATAATTGGCTGCGAGTGAAGCCGTTGGTGTTATTGCTCATACGGTCCCATATGGCGTAGAAGGTTTGTTGACTGCTATCGATTAAGTCGCTCTTACCCAAATATTTACCTGTGCCAAAGTAAATTAAAAAGCCATCTGATGATGGGTGAATTTTAACTTTTAAATCTGAAGTAATTGGCTGGGCGACATTGGCTACTTCTGCGCTAAAGAGTGGCTGAGGACTATTGCCCGAACCATAGGCGGAGACCCACTGCGCTTCATTACTCGAAGATAGATCAAAGGCCCAAACATTACCAAATAGGTCGCCGGCATAGAGTCGGTCAACAATAAAATCACCGTCCTCATCAACCACACTGGTACCTATAATGCCGTTGGGGCGCGCTAGCCCCTTGGGGTCGTCCGCTGTACCCTCCTTGGTGTCGAGCTTTTTAATCACTGCGCCGGTCTCGGCATCGAGAATAAATATCACGCCGTTACCTGTGGTACTGGCGTGGCCATCGGCCTCTGTCGAATTGAGTCCATTACCCACAATAACGCCCCACTTGCCATTGGCTAAGCGCACTAATGAGGGCTTTGAAAAACTGTATCCCAGGTCAGCATCATCGCTATCGCTAAATTCCCAGCGTGCTATGGACGCGGCATTGGCCTCAGAAAAACCTGCTGGGGCAGTTATATCCAGCGCAAAATAAGCTTGGCCGCCAGTGCCTAGACCGGAGACTATAAGACTGTGCCAAGCATCATCATAAAAAACATCATTTTCAGACATGGGGCCATCGACAAAGTTGCGGTGGCTATAGTCAGCTTTGGTCAGCTGCCAAAGATTGTTGAATATTGCCGCTGGCACATAGGCTAACTGCTCTCGTCCATTTTCTGTTTTAAATCCATGGAACATACCGCCATTTGACCCTACATACACCATGGGATCACGGTTTTTATGGGCTTCTTTGAAGGCTCCGTAACTGACTCCTTCAGGAAAATCATCGGATGAAAAATAAAATCTGCTGGGTGGCCCGACATAGGTGGGCACGGATGAAATAATATCGCCCAATACCGACTTGCGGTTGCGGAAAATACCGCCCCGACCTTTAGCGACTTCTTGGCCTCTGGCGCCGCGCAAATAATTTAGGCGCTTGGGCCCTAAACTATCTGTTTGATGCAATGACGCTCGTTGAGTGCCATTGGCTTTTAGCGAAGCCCAGCGAAATGACTTGGGGCTGTTATCTTCGTCCCGAGTAATAATTACCCGATCATTAGGCTTAGTTTTGCTGACCCTTTTGCCGACTTCGGAACAAAAACCACCGGTTAATTTGCAGGCCGCATCCCAGGCTGATGGGCAGATATTACCCAATGCTATGGGTCCACAATTGCTTCCATCGGAAATCGGCTGAGCAATTAGGTTACCTGTCCAGTCGTTGGTGGTGAAGCGGGCAAAAAACAGTGCTGTATCAGATGATATTGTGCCGGAGTTAAGTGCGGCGGTGGCAAATGAGCCGGTGCGATCAAGTACGCTGTTCACCACGTCGGTAAAGGCGCTGACGAGCTGTTCAGGGTTTTGTGCCGATAGGTAGGCCCCCCTTGAATTAATCGATGAATGCCAAAGATCATCAATTTTCGCCTGATCGTTTCCATTCGCGGCCGATGGCCAGCTCTTTGTACCACTAAGAAGAGCGCCATAATCATCAGGAAAGTCCCTTTCACCGGAGACGCCGAGACCAATCATAAAGTTGACCATGTGTTGCCAGTTAGCAGGATCATTTTGAGGATTCCAGAAAATATCGCTGTTATCTGTATCGCCATCACCGTCAAAATCCGTTGACAGATCACTGACGTTGACCGGTACATTGTCAGTCGCCGTTGGGCGTAGATCCCTGTACCAGTATTTAAAGGCTATATCCGCTAGATAATTAGAGTTGTTATCTTTATATGGGGCGAATTTTGTATAGTTAGTAACGCCATAGTCATTGGCAGGAAGTGAGTGACTAACATTGTTAGTATTATCAACATTACCAACATCAAGATTATTGGGAATGCTATTCCACTCACCATCAGTCATCATAATATGGAAATTTTGACGGCAAGACCGCTCTGTAGAGCCCGAGTCTGCCGGATCATCGCGATAGGGGGAGATTGTCTCAAAATAGTCTCCAGCTCCAACCATAGCTCTATGCAACGGTGTACCTCCACTGGCAGGCAGGTCGTGAAGCCAGTCAAAAAAGCTAGCTCGGTGTGCTCCAGAAAATGTCCGTACACCATTCAAACTATCACGATTTATACGCTGATATCCAACCCGAATATTGGAATTAAAGCGCTCAAAAGCGAGGGTCGCGGCAGTCTTAGTGACGTAGACACGTTTGCGATAGTATGAATACCAGTTGGCAAAGTTTTCTCGTTCATCGACGGTATCACCCACGCCAGAGGTGTCGCTCACCACAACCTTTCTATAGCAATCATCATTAGCAATATTGTTATTGCAACCGCTCAGATTATTGTCAAACAGGTAATAATAAGCTCCCGTTGAGGCAGGACCCGCGTAGCGATTATAAAAATTATCGAAATCATTAGACGAACCACAGTGATTCTGATCGATGCCACCCCAACTGGGTCGATAGTATGAGGACAGATCTATGGTACAGCTGCCACCACCGGTTTTTTTATAGCCATTGTCCCAGGCCGCAATAAAAGAGGCATTCCCAAGACTGTTGCCGTCTTCATCGACCGGCGGCTCATACAGAACATTGGGGTTGTAATAGATTTTATTAAATGCGGCTGATTTGGCTCGTTTAGTCGATGGGTAACCACCAACACTGGTCGGCATAAACGACCAAGCCATGCTGCCCGAATCATCCATGGTCAAAACAATATTTGGATCGACCCCTGCAAGTGTAAATAAAGGTGTGTCACTTAAATCATGCTCAACGCCATAGCTCTGTGCGCCAACAAATAAGACTACCGTGGTAAAAAACAATCTAGCTAAGCGACGCTTAATAAAACATCCTCTATTCATGACATCCGTGCCTCAATTATTGTGCTTTTCCAATGTGGTCTGTAACACTGAGCGGGAGCCTTCTGAACGCCCACTGCCAAGTGCTGATACGCTGTAATAAAATACGCCCGTCCTTTTGGCTAGCGTATCTGGATCATTGTCTGAGGGTTCAAACCCGGCCTCCTCGATAACATATCGCGGTGGCGAGTAAAGGTCGCCAAATAAGCTGGTGCTATTGCCTGATTTGCTGCCATAAACCAAGCCGCTGCTTAACCAGTCAAAGGTGCCATGGGCAACGGCGCTCGACACCGCCCCCCTCGGCCAAACACCGCTGCTGCCATTGGCACTGGGCTCGGTTAAATCAGGCTGAAACAGAAACCACTGCCCAGCATCAATTAGCGCTGATTCGGCGGCCTGAAAGGCGCGAGAATGTTCCCATTGATTGGACGCCATACGCTCTTCCATGGCGGTGCCACTCATTGATGAAACACCCATCATCGACAGCACCAGCATGTAGATCATGACTGAGACTAATACTGCACCCTGTTGATTTCGAGACCTCATAGTCTATTCCCTTAATTAATCTTGTTGCGCATAGCCGCGTAACTCCAAAATGCCTTGCGCACTCTGGTGTCATTGCCCGAGTTAGCTTCAGCGCCGTTAAAGCTGTAGGAGCGAGGTTCACTGGCGACGCCAATTTCTGACCGCAGAAGCAAACCGACGCGGATGCCTATAATCGCTTCCCAATCGGTGCCAATAACAGCATCAGACGCGGGGATTCCAGCACCGGGATCGGCAACAACAGCAGCTTTAGGCAAAGAGGCGCTGACATAGATGTCGGGCTCTTGGTCGCCATTGGTGTCTTCAGCAAGCAATAACTGCATGCTTTCAATGCCCTCAGCTAAAAGTGTGGCTGTGGCTGAACTCAGTGAATACTGATATAGGCCTGGCTCACCGTTGGCGCCAGTTGCAATAAAATAGGTGTGTGCATCAAAGGACAGAATTTGAGCACCATCTTGATATAGCTTCGAAAGTCGATTATCCGTATTAGTGCTCATAGCATGGGTAATATTAACTTGTGACGCGCTTTTAGCGACGGTCGTGGCACGAAACAAATCAGCATTAGAACAGTCGGAAATCAAAATTAAGTCATTTGATTCTAACCCATCAGGATTGCTGTTGATTTGCAGTTGAGCGGTATCGACGGCCATATTACCGACTAGTGAAACCCCACTACCCCGGGTCGACTGCAGTGTTATCACGTCGCTACCTGCAACTCTGTTTAACGTGGTTGGGTTAGTCCAGCCGTCGCCATCTTCGTAGACGACCAAGCTGTCACCCAGACCTGCAAAGACTGGCGGTGAGTTAGCTATGATATTGGGGGTAATTTCTTTGATGCTGCGACAACCCGTAAAACCGGCCATTCGAATATCATAGAGCAGTGTATCCGTGGCATAACGGCCATTTTCCTGTACCCGCGAGAGCTGTTCATTGACCGTAAACATAACTCGGCTACTGGTGTACACATAGACCATAGCCGCGAGCAGAATAAACTGGATAGCCATGGCGACCAACAGTTCGACGAGGGTTAATCCTGTCTGTTTGCGATTCGAAAAGCGCGTTGACTGTTTCATCACTGCAACCTCACAGTCAGGCTAAACTGCTGGGTGCTGGAACCGGTCAAACCGCGACTGTCGTCCCACTGTATCACTAAGTTGCAAATACGCGTCGCTGAAACACAGGCAACCGAGCCTACCCCGGATGGCAATCCCACTGCGAGGTCTGAGCGCCACTGAGTGAGATCGGCGACCTCAAGACCGCCACTAGTTGGAGCAGACTCGGTCAAGGTAATATCATAGTTTCCAGCGAGCGCCGCTGTTGAATTGGCGCGCATTTGATCAACTAAGGCCCCTGAAACAATCGCCGCCTGACTGCGGAAATAAGAACTGTGAGTATTAGAAACTGCGTTCATTTGCATTTTCATTGCACCGAATAGACCAATCACCGACACCAAAATGGCTATCAGCACTTCAATCATACTGACGCCCTGCTGACGGGCTGAGCTGTGCCTGATACTTTTCATTAACTGCAATCTCCACGGCTAACGCTGGATCGTCCATTGGGCTGAATGGAAATAATCCGGGAATCAATAGCGTCACAATCAGCAGGCTCGAGCGTAAAGATAAATGACGCATTGCTGGGTGACAGGGAGCCACGGGCGTTAAACGCCACGTAAGTGTCAATAGGTGAGTTGGTGGCCGCTATGGCTAAGGAACCGCCGTCCAGAGCATCCCACTGCATTAAAATATCGTCAGGATCATCGTAATCTGTATCATTATTGGTGTCGGCCACAACCCGCCACCCCGCGTTCCAATTGCTGCCGCCGACAGAGACAACGCGCACTTCAGCACCGCGCTTAGTGGCTTCACTGCGCGCCATATTGAAGCTATAGAGGAGATCGTTGGCTTGAGAGGTAACCCGATTATTATCGATAAATGTGACATAGGAGGGCACGCCAACGGCGAGAAGAATCGCGGCGATAGATACCGTGACAAGTAGTTCTAATAGTGTGAAACCTTTATTCCCGACGGCACTAAGCTGGGCATTCATTGATCTAAATCCTACTTCCGTTGTAAGAGTGGCCGCGTTTCTCGGTCGCGAGCTGTAAGTCACATATTGAGTCTCATCCCGAGACAAAAGTTGCCGCGATAATAACAACTGTTTAGGAGTATAGACGTGATGTTATTCACAACCACTCCGGATTCAGTCGGTTTTTACTAAAAATGGCTAGGTGATATTGCGGTGCCGCGAGGTTGATGCGTTTCAAACGCGTTGTC
>CAJQJT010000091.1 GCA_905478725.1 uncultured Pseudomonadales bacterium | reverse complement strand
GGGCTGTCTTTTGGCTATGTTGATCATGCCGATAGCGCCAATAATTTGCGCACTGATCGAGCCGCTTTAGAGCAGTCAACGACCTTCCATAACTAGGCTCTTCATTAGGCTCTTTATTAAGCTCTTTAATAAGCTCTGCTCTACTAGCTATCTCGCTACTAGCTTTTTCGCTCCACCTAAAGTCAGGCCGCCTGAATACAGTTGCGGCCTGATGCTTTGGCGCGATAGAGCGCCTTGTCAGCGCTTTTTAATACTTGCTCAAATGGGTTGGTACTGTTGCTAGCATTGCCGTTGTCACTGCTGGCAACTCCAATGCTTACGGTCAGGCGAAGATTGCTTTTTCTTTTGCTGGCGCCGCGTCTGGTCTCACCCTCTTTGAGTTTTTTGGGGCGATGTTGTTTGTCCCGCACTACCATGTCGTAGTTGGCTATGGCTTGACGGCAGGCTTCTAGTGCATCCAATACTTCCTGTTGGGTTTTACCCTTAAACAACAGGCAGAACTCCTCCCCGCCATAGCGAAAGGGCTTGCCGCCGTTAGCGGTTTGCTTGAGCAGGCTGGCGATCACTCGCAGCGCCTGATCCCCCAGGTCATGACCAAACTGATCATTAATCTTCTTAAAATAATCCGCATCCACCATGGCCACAGCATAGGGTCCACGCAATGTCTTGGCGGTCTGTTGCAGGGCGCGGCGATTGCCGATCTGGGTTAGGTCATCGCGATAGCCTATCTGCAGCAGACTAATGGTCAGGTTAATGCACAGCAGTAGACCCATGCCGGAAAACATAAATGCTGAAACACTGTTGAGTTGGATCCAACCATAGGTGATCAGACTCATCAGTGAACAGCCGAGTACCGAGTTGTGGATACTCTGCTGCTGGTAGAGGCTTAAACCTATGCATAGACCGATCGCGACCAAGTAAAGCAGCCAACTCAGCATCGAGAGGTGACTGCCGGCAACCGTGTTATTGATCGCATTGGTGGCGGCGTTTAAAAACAGTTGCTGGTTAATCGCCAATAGACTGGCGACTAAAACGACAATCAATGGCGTCAGCAACGCCGTTAGCAGTCCCTGTAACTGCAGGCAGCTACTTTGAGGCATCAGCGCATAGGTAATCAGTAACGCAGGGCTGAGAAGGGTTAAGAGATAGAAGATTTGGCTGGCAGGCTGTGAACTGAGGGGCGACTGCAAAAAGCTTTGGATTAACCAGTAGGCGCAGAGCAGACCGATGGTAATACCTGCTTCCAGTGCATGGTTTGTTAATAGCGCCATAAGCGCCCCTAGGCCTAACAGAATATAGGGTAGTTGCTGCAGCAAGAACTCTAGCTGGCTAGTAGTGTTTGGTGACTGATCGGCAAGTAGGTAACGTAGTATTAAAGCGATTACCGCACAGGTAAGCGGCAATATAAGACGCACAATTGTCGATGACATAAACCCGGCTCACTGCTTCTTAAGGAACATTTGCTTAATAGTAGTCAACTTTTGTGGCTGATGACGCTAAACCAGAATCTGTAGCAGCCCCACCAGACTGGTGCTCAACAGTACCCATCCGAGAATTTGATAGAACCGTGCATTACTGGCTTGCAGAAGGCGGTGATGGAATTTTAGTCCGACCACATGGCCTATTCCGGCAAAGGGCAGCAACCAGAGTGACGCCATCAGCTGGAGGTCCACTCCTGCTAGGCCAAAGGCGAAGAGCTTGATGCTGACCAGCACAAACCAGAGTACAAACAATGTATTGCGAAACTCATGGGCTTGGATATGACGCATGGCCACGGCGATCACTAAGGGTCCACCGATCAGGGAGGTGCCGCTGATATAGGCACCCAATATTAGAAAGACCGTATCCAACAGGCGACTATTGCTCTGCAGCGGCTTGCCAATAATATAGGTGATGGCATAGGCACCAATTAACAGAAAGATAATGCTGTTCATCAGGTTGCTGGGCAGAATCAATAGACCCACAACACCGGCCAGTTTCGGGATCAGCATGATCAGCAAGGCGTATCGTACAAAGCGCCAGTTAACTGCTGCTTGGGGTACTTCAGACGGTTCTCCTGACGCAGCGGCACGAAGGGATAAAATCAGTGTTAGGGCGGCAAAAAATAGCAGATGTATGGAAATGATCGGCAGAAAAAACAGCGGGTCATCGTGGATTAACAGCAGAAAGGGAATCGTAAACAGCGCACCACCAAAGCCAAATCCGGCGCGCACAAAACCGCTCCAGATAAAGACCACGATAATCAGCGCGTATTGATACCACTGGAAATCCAAGTTCATTTAAAATGCCGCTCTAATGACCACAACCGCCGCTACCGTGAACATGGCCGTGGCCAACTTCGTCGTCGGTGGCAGGGCGAATGTTAATCACTTCAATTTCGAAGTGCAGGTTTTTACCCGCCAATGGATGGTTCATATCCACATCAGCGTTGAACTTGCCCAGCTTAACGATGGTTCCCGGCTTAATACCATTTTCGGTATTAACGTTAATCGCCTGACCGGCGGATAATTTGCCTTCATGCTTGAGGTATTTTGTGGGAATGCGCTGCATATTATTGACGTTGCGCAGACCGTAGCCTTCGGCTGGGCTAACACTAAAGGCACGCTTTTCCCCTTCCTCGGCACCGGCAATGGCCGCTTCAAAACCACGAATCATCTGTCTGTGGCCATGGAGATAAACCATTGGCTCCTGGCTGTCGTAACTTTTATCGAGGATCTCGTCATTATCATCTTTAAGCTGATAGTGAAGGGTGATAACGTGATTGTGTTTGACGGGCATTGCAGTGACCTCTGGTACAAGAATTCTGAGGGCCGCAGTTTACATCAGTTGCGCCGGTGGCAACATTGTTACGAGTACTAAATAACATGCACTCTAATTTGGGTAATCTAGCGAAGGAGAATGGCAGTCATGTCAGGGGTAAGTAAAGACCGGGAACTCAATGCCGAGAATGGCGGTCAAGATGATCTCGATGAGGGTTTTGATGCTCTGTTTGGCGATTCCGTTGAACCTCTGCGAGGCAAGGGTGCGGCCTTTGTGGCCAAATCTGCCCAGTTGACTCCCGGGGTGTTGGCACGGCGTGAGGCTGCTCAGCTGGAAGTTCAGGATGAGGGTAACTTCCTCGATCCGGATAGTATTATCGAGCAGGTTGCCTCCCTCGACCCGCTGGCGTTTTCCCGCCCGGGGGTGCAGCACGGCGTGTATAAAAATCTGCGTATGGGCAAGTACGAAATTCAATCCCGCCTCGACCTGCATCGCCATACGGTGGAGCAGGCACGTACGGCACTGTGGAACTTTGTCGACGACTGCCAGAAGCACTCGGTGCGCTGCGCCCTGATTACTCATGGTAAGGGTGAACACCTTGCACGACCTGCTGTACTCAAGAGCTGCGTCAATCATTGGCTAAAGCAGTTTGATCAGGTATTGGCCTTTCACACCGCACAGAAATATCACGGGGGATTGGGCGCCACCTATGTGCTGATCAAAAAGAGCGGTGCTGCGCGTCAGAATACCAGCGAGAAGCTTGAGCAGGCCGGGCACTATAAGCCCTAGATAGCGCCTCTTATACAGCAGTTACTGTTTGATCTTTTTCTTCCCAACCAGCGTAAAAGCCCAATAATAATTAGATTAATCTAAGGCGCTGGGTCAACCTATGAATCTTTTTCTGGGTCTCGATATACAACTTATGTTTGAGGCTATTCCGCTACTGTTTTTAATCGCTGTGGGCGCCTGGTTGGTGAGCCTGGTGATTGAGGATACCAGTATTGTTGACTACTTTTGGTCGCTGATGCTGTTGGGCAGCGCCGCTACCTATGCCTACCAGGTAGGCTTTGAAAACAGCCTCAGCATCGTCAATCTAGTTCTTCTAACCATGGTAACTCTCTGGGCCCTGCGCCTCAGTGGCTTTTTAGTATTGCGCGGGCGTAATCGCGGAGAAGAGCGTCGCTACAAGGCCATGCGCAAAAGGTTGTCGCCAAATTTCGCAGTTAAGAGTCTCTTTGAGATCTTTCTGCTGCGGGCGTTTTTGATCTGGATGCTCAGTTCGCTATTTGCCGTGGCGTTGAGTTCGGCCTCGACCTTGAGCTGGAATAACTGGCATACAGCCGGCGCTGCGCTGTGGATGTCTGGCTTTCTGTTACAAACGTTAGCCGATCTGCAGCTCTATCGATTCAACCAACTGGTGGTGCGAAAATCAGAGACATTGACCAACGGTCTCTGGCGCTACTCTCGTCATCCCAATTATTTTGGTGAGTGCTGTGTCTGGTGTGGCTGGGTGCTGTTTGCTGTCCCGGCGGCCAGCGCCGCGACGCTGCCTTGGCTTTTACTGGCGCCGATGATTATGATAGCCCTGCTAATAAAATTATCTGGTATCCGTCATATGGAACGGGGCATCACTGAGCGCCGCCCGGACTATCGACAGTATATGGAAACCACCAGCGCGTTTATCCCCTGGAAGCCCGCGCAAAAAGTAGGCACAGATCTATGATTCGACGTTTGTTTGTTATCCTCTCTGCACTCATTGCTGGCCAAGTGATAGCGACTGATCCTGGATCTGCGACCATGAGATCCTTGGATTTTAAAGTGTTTTTAAATGACCGCGAAGTAGGCCAGCACAGGTTTGAATTGCTGGAGCAGGGCGAGTCGATTGAAGTTTCATCAACCATGTCTCTAGACTTTAAGATCTTCAAAATAAAGAGTATTAAGTATAGGCACCAGGCCAATGAAATTTGGCAGTCTGGCTGTCTGGTGGCACTGCAGAGCGAAACTGAAAAACAGGGCGAAGCATTCTCTATAAATGCCATCAGCGATGATACCGGGTTGGTTGTTCAGCGTCCCAAAGAGAGTGAAACGATTGCCGGCTGTGTGCGTGGTTTTTCCTATTGGAACCCACAGTGGTTAAAGGCTAATTACCTGTTAAATGCGGAGACAGGCATCAATGTCCCGGTAGAGGTTAGCTCCCAATTTTCCCAGCAGGATACTGTTCAGCATATAAACATTGCCTTGCCCAAAGCGGATATAGCATTGCAATACGATGCCGCTGGTGAGTGGCTATCACTGCAGACCGAATTATTAATTGGCGGCACACTGCGCTATCAGCGTGTTTTTTGATTGACCGAATGAGAGGGTCGAGAATATGAAAATAATTCAAATGTTAGCCGCCGCTGTCTTGATGACAGTGCTCAGCGCCTGCAGCAGTCAGCAACCTATGGCCACGGTGGACCAGGTGGATCTGCCGCGCTTTATGGGCGACTGGTATGTGATTGCCAATATCCCCACCTTCTTGGAAAAAGATGCCTTCAACCCAGTTGAGTCCTACGCGCTGAATGAGGATGGCACCATTGCTACGACTTTTACCTTTAATGATGGGGCTTTTGACGGTGAAGAGAAGGTCTATCATCCGCAGGGATTTATTCGCAATAGCGACACCAATGCCGAGTGGGGCATGCAGTTTCTCTGGCCAATCAAGGCTGACTACCGCATCGTCTACTTAGATGAGGATTACCAATACACAGTGATTGGTCGTAATAGCCGTGACTATGTGTGGATTATGGCGCGCAGCGCGCAGATTCCAGATCAGACCTACGCCGAGTTGCGCGCTTTGGTGATCGACTTGGGCTATGACCCAGAGTTGTTGCAGAAAGCACCTCAGCAGGTGCGGAAGTAAGCGACTGAGGCGGTGCCCAAAGCTAAGAGTTTGCTACCGATTGCAGGAAGTCCCTCCACTAGGGTCGAGGTGACATAAGTAGTACTGGGAATGACTAAATCTATCTTGTCATCCCGACAGAGCGCAGCGACGAGGGATCTCAGATTCGCTTTTGGTTGCTATGCTGGGCATTGAAAGTTGGGTGCGAATAGACCCTGACCCTACCCTTGCGATCGGCCCCATGGATGCCATTTTTTTCAGCGTTCGCACAACTCGCTGGCGCTCAAACAAGTGCTCTCTTTTTCTGAAAATAATGGCATCCATAAGCGGGCCCTGATTGATCGCGAGGGTAGGGTCAGGGTCTATCTGGATTATTGTAGTACTTTCGTGGAACCCTCTTGGTGGCCTTGGCGCATTTGTTATTAATGGCATTTCGATTACTACTGCGGTCGCCCTGAGCGGAGCCGAAGGATCCCCCTGTCGCTGCCGAGTAAACAGTAGCCCTAAGCCTGTTCCAACACCCGATAAATTCCGCTTACCAAGGTGGTTAGCTCTTCATTAGTACTGATATAGGGCGGCATCACATAAACCAACTTGCCAAAGGGACGTACCCAAACACCCTCGGCGACAAACTTCTTCTGTATCTCAGCCAGATTCACTGGCTCTTTCATCTGAATCACGCCAATAGCCCCGAGCACGCGAATCTCGTCCACGGTATCTAGTTCCGTAAAGGCTGCCAGCTGAGTATTCAAAAGGCTTTCGATACGCTGAATGTTGCCCTGCCAATCACTGCTCAGCAACAGATCAATACTGGCATTGGCCACCGCGCAGGCCAGGGGATTGCCCATAAAGGTTGGCCCATGCATAAAGCAGCCAGCTTCACCTTCACAGATACCACGACTGACTTCTTCGCTACAGAGTGTTGCAGCTAAGGTCATATAGCCGCCGGTAATGGCTTTACCCAAGCAGAGAATATCCGGTGAAATGTCCGCCCACTCGCAGGCAAATAACTTGCCGCTGCGGCCAAAGCCAGTAGCGATCTCATCGGCAATCAACAGCACATTGTGTTGATCGCAGAGTTCGCGCACACGCTTTAAATAGTGCGGTGAATAGAAGCGCATACCACCTGCACCCTGAACAATGGGCTCCAGTATCACTGCTGCCAGCTGATTGCTCTTGCTGGAAATGATCTCGGCAAACTCAGCAATATCCTCTTCGTTCCACTCTTCATGTACGCCAGTCTGGGGTGCTGGAGCAAAATTGTGCTTGGTCACCACCTGGTCAAACATATGGTGCATGCCAGTTTTGGGATCGCACACCGACATGGCGGCGAAGGTGTCGCCGTGGTAGCCGCTGCGCAGAGTTAGAAGCTGTGATTTTTCGGGGTGGCTCTGAGATATCCAATATTGAAAGGCCATCTTTATGGCTACTTCAACCGCTACTGAACCGGAGTCTGAGAGAAATACTTTATCTAGTCCCGGGGGCGTAATAGCGACTAATTTTTCACAGAGATCCACCGCAGGAGCATGGGTAATACCGCCAAACATCACATGGCTGACTTTATCGATCTGGTCTTTTGCTGCCTGATTTAAGACCGGATGATTGTAGCCGTGAATGGTGCACCACCAGGATGACATGCCGTCGATTAGTTCGCGGCCATCGGCCAATTTCAGGTAAACACCTTTGGCGGAAACCACTTCATAGGCGGGTATGGGAGCGCTCAGTGAGGAATAGGGATGCCAGACGAATTGTTGGTCTTTTTGCAGCAGTTCTGCATTTTGCTGGTCGGTTTTGGTGATGTTGTTCAAAGTTCTACGGACTCCAAATTGATTGCTGGCAGGGGCAGTGTTACTAAAGCCTGTCTAGAGAAATTGTGTTGTGGCGATGACTGCCTCGCGAGGCTGTTACAGGGCTATTTTAGACAAATATTTTCACCTTAAAAACAGAGTCAAACGGAGTTGATTATGCAGCGGTTCAAATTATTCTTGGTCGTCCTGATTGGTCTTTCTTGCGCATCAAATGCTATAGCCAAAAAAGACTGGGCTATGTGGAATAGTAGCAACGAGACCAACGGAGCCATTATAGATCATTCGGCCTTCGATGGTTTCTTAAAAACCTATGTGGTGAGCAATCATCCCTCTGGGATCAATCGTTTTCGCTATGCTGACGTGAGCCGCGGCGATAGTAAATTGCTAAATAAGTATATTGCCAAGATGGCGTCCATCGACCCCCGCGATTATCGCAAGCTTGAGCAGAAGGCCTATTGGCTGAATCTCTATAATGCTCTGACGTTGCAAGGGCTGCTCAAGGCCTATCCGGTGACCTCTGTCGAGCGTGACAAGAATAGTCGTAAGCGCCGGGTCACGGTGGCTAAAAAGAAGTTGTCGGTAGCGGATATAGATCAGCGGATTCTGCGGCCCATATGGCAGGACTACAAAATGGTCTTTGGTCTCAGCTGTGCTTCAGTTGGCTGCCCTGCGATTCATGCTCAGGCGTTTACTGGGGCCAATACGGATAAATTGTTGAAGCAATATGCGCGGGAGTTTATTAATCATCCACGGGGTTTGACTGTGTCTAAGGATGAATTGCGAGTGTCACGAATTTTTTCCTGGTATCGGGATGAGTTTGGCGACGGCGATGGCGATCGGCAGTTGATACGCCTTTTTTCTCATTATGCCGATGATAGTAAGGCGCTGTATATTTTAGGCTTTAACGGGGATATAGAGTATGCCTATGACAAGCGGATTAATGCGCCGGAGACTCGCTGGCCGCTTTAGTGGGTTTTAGGTGGTTTGAGATCCCTCGTCGCTGCGCTCTGTCGGGATGACAGGTTTTTACAGCTCTATTGGTATAACAGGTTAGTGAGTGGCAAGCCACCTCCAGCCTGTCATCTCGAACGCATGTGAGAGATCTCAAAGTCTGAAAGCACGCTGGCCGTTGTAGTGCCATTTTGGTGGTTTGAGATCCCTCGTCGCTGGCGCTCTGTCGGGATGAACTGTGCTTATTGTCAACCAATCATGCACAACTTTCCGAATATTCGACACCCTGTGTCGCCACCGCATAGGCCTGCCGAAGCAGCTTGTGCGCAATCGCAATGTTAATCAC
>CAJQJT010000090.1 GCA_905478725.1 uncultured Pseudomonadales bacterium | reverse complement strand
TCAGCGCTCGTTTTGACGCTGTAGCTATAAGCCCCGATAAGCCGCAGGGGCAATCGACCTCTGGGTATTGCATCAATTGGATACAAAATATTCTTCAGTAGTTGCGAATTTAGATAGGATACAAGTAATTGGACGCAGTAGATCAAAAGGTTTTTAATCAGTTTCAGGCGATGATTGAGGCGACCATGGTGACCGGGGAAAGCTGCGCCGAGTCCATTGCCAGTGCCGCTGAAAAAGTCGCTTCGGCACTTTTGACGGGCAATCGTGTTTTTACCTGCGGCGAAAATTCTAGCGGCTTAGTTGCGCAACTGCTGACGGATTATCTGTCCCAGGGTTATGAAATTGACCGCCCCGGCTTTCCATCGCTCAATCTAAATCAGATCACTCAGCAAAGCGGTGCTGCAGAGCGCTATAACCAAGCATTAAAAACCCAAGCCGCGAGTGGTGATATATTGGTGCTGCTGAGTAGTGGCAATAATAGCGACCTATTGCTAGGCGCATTGAATACCGCGCTGGATCGAGGGATGTCGATCATTCTGATTTCAACAGGAAATGATGATTCGTTGATTAACTTGGTAAGTTACAATGACGTCCTTATCAATGTCGGCAGCGCACCATCGCCGCTGATTATTCAGTCGCAAGTACAAATTGTTCAGTGCCTCTGCGCCCTGATAGACAGTCATATTTTTGGAGGAGAATAAATGCACAAGCCTATTTTAGCTTTATCACTGGTGGTTCTTCTATCCAGCTGTACCTCTGTGGTCAATACTGTTGTCAAAGAGCCTATCAACCCGGATCTAACATCGACTCCAATTGGCTCGGATATCAATGACATTAAAATGGACACCTTTATTGGCGTCAATATTAAGAAAGCCGACCCGGCACTCAAGAAAGCCCATATCAATGTCCATGTTTACAATGCCATTGTGCTGTTGACCGGCGAAGTGCCCACTAAAGCGCTGCGAGTTTTAGCTGGAGATACGGCCCGCGCCTACACTGGCCAAAGACAGGTTCACAATGAGCTGCAAGTACGTGGCAACTCGTCGATTGTGGCACGCACCAATGATGCCCTGATCAGCGCTAAGGTAGCGACCAAGATCACCTTTGATAAAGAGATTAAGTCGTCCAATATTGAAGTGACCGTTGAAGATAGCGTGGTGTATTTGATGGGTAGAGTCAAACGTATCAATGGTGAAAAAGCCACTGCGATCGCCAGTCGTACAAGCGGCGTCCGCAGTGTTGTTAAAGTCTTTGAATACGTAGACTAGGCTATATTTAGACTAGCCTTTTAAACCAGATTTCTAGACTAACTCAATCGCCATTGCAGTAGCTTCACCGCCGCCGATACAGAGGCTGGCGATGCCTTTGCGGCCACCGTGCTGCTGCAGGGCATGAATTAGAGTAACTATGATTCTGGCACCACTGGTGCCAATCGGATGGCCAAGAGCGCAGGCGCCACCGTGAACGTTGAGCTTTTCATGGGGTATTTTCAGCTCATGCATAGCTGCCATAGCAACCACGGCAAACGCCTCGTTCACTTCCCACAGATCAACATCATCCACTGTCCAACCGACTCGTTCCAGAGTCTTATTAATCGCTGACACAGGCGCTGTAGTGAACCACTCTGGCTCGTGAGCACTCTGGTCAAAGCCGTGAATAACCGCAATGGGCTTTAGGCCTCGCGCTTCAGCTTCATCTGCCATCATCAATGTGAGTGCCGCGGCACCATCTGAAATAGAGCTGGCGTTGGCAGCGGTAACCGTACCATTCTTGTCGAAGGCGGGTCTTAGTTGAGGGATTTTTTCCGGCTTGGCATTGCCTGGCTGCTCATCTGTATCTACCACCACATCGCCTCGACGCGAGGAAATAGTTACAGGTGCAATTTCCTGATCGAACCAACCACTGTCAATCGCTAGATTGGCGCGACGCAGTGATTCAATGGCGTAGGCATCTTGATGCTCGCGACTGAAGCTGTATTTGTTTGCGCATTTTTCAGCAAACAAACCCATGGCGACACCCTGATAGGCATCTTGCAGGCCATCGTATTGCATATGGTCGAGCATCTGCGCATGACCAAAGCGGTAACCCTGACGTCCCTGAGGAATCAAGTAGGGGGCGCGACTCATGCTTTCCATACCGCCGGCAACAACAGTGGTTGCCTGACCTGCTCGCAATGCATTACAGCCCATCATCACCGCTTTCATGGCGGAGCCACAGACTTTGTTGATAGTGGTGCAGGGCGTCCCTTGAGAGAGTCCAGCAGCTAATGCCGCCTGACGGGCAGGAGCTTGGCCTACACCGGCTGAGAGTACGCAGCCCATCAACACTTCGTCGATCTGATCTACACCTAAGGTGGACTTTTGCACTGCAGAACTTATGGCTGCGGCACCCAGATCGGCTGCAGAAACTGAAGAGAGTGACCCCATCATGCCGCCCATAGGCGTACGTGAGGCTGAGAGAATGGCGATTGGCTTAGACATTGGATACTGCTCCGACTATACCTGCTACTTAATAACCCTTAGCGATGGCTTAATCTTTTTCGGAGCCTTGTCGCTCGGTGGAGCAGATGGTTGAGTTGAGGATGTTTTAACTGCTTTTGGACCGCTTGGCGGGGTCGGCGGCAGATCATCAGAGGGTTCGTGCTCAAAGACCATGCCCTGACCATTCTCCTGACTGTAAATGCCGACAACGGCAGTAACAGGCACTTGAATATCAATTGGCATGCCACCAAAACGGGTGGAGAAAGCGAGAATCTCGAGATCGAGAATAAAGTTCGAAACCGCGCGGGGTGCCACATTAAGTACGATCTGACCATCGGTCACATAGCTCTGGGGCACCTCTACTCCGACATGGTGGGCATCGACCACAACATAGGGTGTGCAATCGTTGTCCACTATCCAGTCGAAGAAGGCACGCAGAAGATAGGGTCGGTTGGACCGCATTTTCATTTTATTGACGGATCTCTAATTCAAGATCGGTCAAGCTCTCTTGGAAAGAGGGACGCTCGAATAATCGCTCCATATAGTCGTGCAACGGTTTCACCTGACGGTTGACCGGCAGTTCGATACCGAACTCAGGCAAACGCCACAAAACCGGAGCCAAACAGCAATCGACCAGAGTAAACTCTTCACTCATGAAATAAGGCAGATCGGTAAAGATACTGGCAATACTAATCAATGACTCACGGAGTTCCTTGCGCGACTCTTCGGCTTTTTTGCTTTCCGGATTGTGCAAAATATGAGTAATTAATGAGCACCAATCTTTTTCAATGCGGTGAATCCAGAGACGGCTCTGGGCACGAGCAACAGGATAAACTGGCAGCAGAGGTGGGTGTGGGAAGCGCTCATCGAGATATTCCATAACCACCTTTGACTCATAGAGCGCGAGATCACGATCTACCAGTGTTGGCAATGTGCCATAGGGGTTGGCTTCAAGAATCTCTTCAGTAACCGCACCTGGGTCGATATCTTCAATATCAACAGTGACGCCTTTTTCGGCTAATACAATACGCACACGATGGCTATACTGGCATGTTGGGTCGGAAAATAATGTCATCGACGATCGTCGCACATCAACCTCTCAAATTTTTAATAACAAAGTAGGAAGCAGCTAAACGCCGCTCCAAATAGACAGTCCATACTCTTAAATGGCCTGTCCTGGGTAATACTATAGCCCTTAGATGGTCTAGATATTCTAATAAGACCTAACCCAACTAAAGGCTGTCTAAATTTTTAACTCTTTGAACGGTCTTAGTGAATGCCTTTCCAGTATTCACGGTTGAGCAGCATAACAAAGACCAGCAACAGCAGTAGAAATAACAGTACCAGACGGCCAATATGCTTACGCTCTTCTGCCATAGGCTCTGCAATATAAGTCATAAAATTGACTAAATCATACATAGCTACATCAAATTCTTCGGCAGTCATGCTGCCCGCAGTGGCGATGTTAAAACGACCGCAGGGATCATCGAGAATATCTTCACCCGTTAAAAGATCACGCTTAATACCGCCATTGGCAGTCACTACAGGTCCTGGCGCACATTCAGGCAAGCCTTGCAGGTCGAGTAGCACATGGGGCATGCCCACGTCTTTAAATACTTTGTTGTTGACGCCTAGGGGCCTGCTTGGGTCTGCGTAAAAATTGCGCAGATAAGTGTAGACCCACTCCGGCGAACGAGAGCGAGCAACCAGAGTCAAATCCGGTGGCACTGCACCAAACCAGTCTTTAGCGCCCTCTTCAGTCATAGAGATCTTCATCAGATCACCGATCTTTTGACCGGATAAAACCATATTATCGAGCATCAACTGATTGGGAATACCAATATCATTGGCAACACGCTCCCAGCGCGAGTACTTGAATGAGTGACAACCCATGCAGTAGTTGACAGCCAGCTGGGCGCCATTCTGCAATGAGGCGTGATCGCGAAGATCAGCCTCAAAGGTATCACAGTCAACAGTTCCGCAAGATTTACCACTCTCGGCGCCGACCGCTTTAATCGGCAGCACAACTAGCAGTGCAACAATTAATACACCACCCAGAGTTTTCCAAATACCGATTCCACCATCCATAGTGATGCGATCGGGCTCTGGCCTGGTCGTCTCTATACGAGTCCAGAAGTAGATGCCGATAAAGTAAGAGAAGTACAGAACCGTACAGATCTGAGCTAGCAATGTGCGCGAGGCGGTTGGCGCTTTAACACCCAAGTATCCAAGCAGGATAAAGGACGCAACAAACACCAGAATGGCACCGCGGCTAAAGTTGCCTTTATAACGCATTGAACGCACCGGACTGCGATCCAACCAGGGCAGCACAAACAGAATCGCGATGGCAGCAGCCATAGTGATAAAGCCACCAAGCTTATCGGGCACTGCACGAAGCATCGAGTAGTAAGGCGTGAAATACCAAACCGGCGCAATATGCTCAGGAGTCTTCAATGAGTTGGCAATCTCGAAATTCGCATATTCTAAGAAGTAACCGCCCATCTCTGGCATAAAGAACAGGATCGCGCAGAACACAAACAGGAACACCACAATGGGGACCAGATCATGAATCACAAAGTAGGGGTAGAAAGGAATGCCGTCAATCGGATTGCCTTTCTCATCTTTGTACTTCTTGATGCTAACGCCATCTGGGTTATTTGAACCCACATCGTGCAAGGCAATGATATGCATAACCACTAGCGCAATCAGAATGATGGGCATGGCCACTACGTGTAGAGACATAAATCGATTCAGGGTAATACCTGAAATCAGGTAGTCACCGCGAATCCACTGCACAACATCTTCACCAACCACTGGAATAGCACCGAACAGGGAGATAATCACCTGTGCGCCCCAGTAGGACATCTGACCCCATGGCAATACATAACCGAGGAATGCCTCAGCCATCAGCGCCACATAGATAGTCATACCGAAGATCCATACCAGCTCGCGAGGCGCTTTATAAGAGCCGTAAATCAAGCCGCGATACATGTGCATATAGACTACAACGAAGAATGCCGAGGCACCGGTGGAGTGGGCATAGCGGATAATCCAGCCCATATCCACATCGCGCATAATATATTCAACAGAGGCAAAAGCCTCCTCGGCAGAACCCTGGTAGCTCATCAGCAACCAAATTCCGGTGATCAACTGGATAACCAGAACGACCATCGACAATACGCCGAAGTAGTACCAAAAGTTAAAGTTCTTTGGCGCGTAGTACTCGGCCATATGCCGATTCCACTCGCGCTTCAGCGTAGGCATGCGCGAATCTAACCATTCAGCAAAAGATGTTCCTTTACTCATTACGCAATCTCCGCATCAATTCCGATAATAACAATGTCGTCCGACTCATAGACATGAGGCGGAACTTCCAGATTGGTTGGCGCCGGAACGCCAGCAAAAACTCGTCCTGAGAGATCAAACTTTGAGCCGTGGCATGGGCAGAAGAAACCGCCTAACCAAGAGTCACCGCCCAAATCAACTGCTCCTACATCTGGGCGATACATCGGTGCGCAACCTAAGTGCGTACAGAGACCAACCAAGATCAAATACTCTTCACGGCCAGCCTGAGTTCTGGCTGAGCCACTCACATAGCTAGGCTGCGAAGCCGCTAATGAGTCTGCATCGCGTAAAATGCTGCTATCAATATCGTTGATGGCTGCCAGAGACTCGGGCGTGCGGCGCACTATGTAAACTGGCTTGCCGCGCCACTCGACGACTAGGCGACCGCCTACCTCGAGCTTAGAGATATTAATTTTAACTGGAGCGCCAGCAGCCTTAGCTTTGGCACTGGGTTGCCAGGATGAAACGAATGGTACGGCCGCACCGACTACACCTGCACCACCTACGACTGAGGTAGCACCAAGTAAGAATCGGCGACGACTATGGTTGACTCCGTCATTGGTCATGACGTTCTCCCTAAACAGCAAAATTGGATGTTAAAACACGCGGATTCGCATGCAATTAAAAATGGCCC
>CAJQJT010000089.1 GCA_905478725.1 uncultured Pseudomonadales bacterium | reverse complement strand
CCCATGTTCCAAAGTGGCTCTGCAAAGTGGCTCTGCAAAGCGGCTCTGCAAAAAGTAAAAAAGGGATACTCAGCGACTTACTGAATATCCCAATTAATACCCTTAGGGACTATCTATGTAGCCTTGAACTCATGTGAGAGATCTCAAAAAGTGGTACGAAATCCCTCGTCGCTGCGCTCTATCAGGATCGCAGGCAGTTCTAGCAACTACTACAGCGCATTAGGCACAATCAACACCTTGCCATTTCTACCGCGCTCAGCGGCACGGGTGACAGCCTGCTTGATCTGATCAACACTAAAGCGCGAATCAACATTGGCTTTCAAAACACCCTGAGCAACCAGAGGAATAACCTGACCAAAAGCCGCCTGCTTGGTTTTCATATCAGCGCTCTGGTACCACTTGTAAAGCCAAAAGCCTCGTATGCTAATGTCGTTGAAAATAATCTTGCCAGTATTCAAGCTTGAGGGCTGACCCGAGAGCACACCATAGGTGACAATCGTACCGCCATAACCAAGACTATCGGCCAGTCGTGTAAAGGTCTCACCACCTACAGGATCCAGTGCCAGGACAACAGGCGCACTGTCTGTAGCCAGAGCAATCTGAGCCGCAAGATCAGGGCCATCGATCAGTACCACATCCGCACCCTTAGCCATCAAATCTTCAGCCAGGCCTTCACGGCGTACAACATTGACAGTCTTAATACCACGCTGTTTTGCCAGTTGAATCACATAGCCACCGACAGCCGAATTAGCCGCGCTCTGGACAATCCACTGACCCTCTTCCAGATCAGCAAAGCTGTTTAGCATCAGTAGTGCCGTGAGCGGGTTAACCGCTGACATAGCCAACTGTTCAATGACCTCTGGCCCCACAGGCCCGAGATCTGGCAAGGGTAGAAAGCCTGCGGCTGGGGCGACAATTTCATCGCGCCAAGTGCTGCCGCTGGCAAGCAGTACCATTTGGCCAACGACTAAGTGCTTCACCTCTGGAGACACTTCTAATACACGACCCACACCTTCACTACCAGGATTAGAGGGTAATACTGGGTCGACCCCGTACTTGCCAGCAATCTGAAGCAGATCTGATGGATTAATAGGCGCAGCCAATACACCCACTCTCACTTCACCGGCTTTTAGAGCCTGAGCACTGTGATATTTAACCTCCAATACCTCAGCAGGATTACCCACCTGACTGAACTCGACGTATTTCAGGTTGCCTTCAGTTTCCCCTGCAACAGCGAAGGATGTAATGGCAGCTAAAAGCGCCAAAATTGTCATAATTGAGAAATTTTTCATGATCTTGATCCATTACCTTTTTTGTTAGTTAAACCTAATGCCGATTAACCGGCATTACCGTTTGTTGATAATTTTTTAATCGCCAACGTTTACACAGGACTTTTTTTGGGCGCCATAGTGATTGTGTCTTGCGCCTGCTCTACCGAGTCGCACTCATCCTGCTCAAACCAGCGACCCAGATAAATACCCACCAGCGACCACAGCGCCGCGATACCGGCCCCCACCAGAGCCACCGCCGCCAAGCCTAAGCCCAGGCCCTGTGTCAGACCGGTAAACAGCCAGGCCATGAGCATATCGCCACCGCGATAGGCAACAATGTCGATAACCGGTTTGGCTTTAAAGCGGGTCTCCCGGTCAACTCGGGTAAATAGCATCTCCCTAGCCGGTCGCGTGACAGCGTAGTTGCCAGCACGGCGAATCACCTGCAAGGCCACCACTGCGCCTAAAAAGGGTGACACAGCCAATATCAACAACCCGATACAAATCATTACCGGCACCAGTGCAATAGTAGTGGGCATACCAAATCGACTGACAATGCGACTAGTCGCAAACAAGCCGGTTGCGATGGAAAGTATATTCACCGCCAGATCCATTTGCGCCCATATCGCGGTGCGCTCTGGACGGGTCAAGTCGCTGAGTAAATTCTTCAACTCGAAATAGACAAAGGAACTGATGCCGGTATAGAGAAAGATAAACAGCCCGATGGCTAGCAGGTAGGGGTTGGAGAAAAACATTTTAAAGCCGGCAAAGGGATTGCCTCCAATGGCTCCGGTAGGATTTTTTATATCCGGCTCTTGGTTCCCCAGCTCTGATGATTTCAACGACTGTAAATAAAAGATAATCGGTATCGGGATCAACAACATCAGGCTGGCGATCAGCATAAGGTTATCGGTGCCCAGAGAGGCCGAGAAAAACGAGGGTATGGAGGGACCAATAAGACCACCGACACTGGCACCTGCGGCGATAATACTAAACAGCCTGCCGGCCTGCTCCTTACTGAACAGGTCGGACATAAAGCTCCAAAACACCGAAATATGAAACAGACTAAAAACACTGACCCAGACATAAAAGGATTTATCGATTAACGTGCGGTCCACAGCATTTGACGCCAGAAGATAGAACACCACAAAGCTCAGGGCAAACATAGCGTACATCGCCGGCACCAAAATGCGGAAACGGAAACGTGACACTGCAATGCCATAGACCGCGACCACTGCGGTGCTGATAAAAAAGTTTAGAGTCCATAGCCAGCTGACTTCTGCATCGGTCCAGTCACTGGCCATGGCATCGCGAACCGGGCGCAGAATGTAGTAGGCAGACATCAACACCACCACAAACAAAAATGAGCTTAAAACGGCTTTTGCCTCTGAGGCTTCGATGTTTGAGATTCTGGTTAGAAACTTGAGCGTCGGGTTGGTGCTGCCAAGCATTTGTCTCTCCTAGGCTGAAACCGGCTGGGCTTCATCTTTAACCTATTGTTATTGTTATTATTCGCTAGGCGCAGGCGCATAGGAGCATTCTTAATCCTGGCTAATATTACCCTGATTAAGACTGAGATAAAGCCGAGGATATGGGTATCTTTATTGTTATAAAGACAATAATGCCGGTTAAATGGGTGCAAGGATTCTAGTTATGCTATTTAAGTAGGTGGTACCTCACATACATTTATGTCACCCCAGCAGACCGCAGCGACGAGGGATCTCGAGTTCTCTCACATGCGTACGCGGCGACAAGTCAAAGCACTCAAAGTCAAAGTACTCAAAGTAATAATCTCTAGCGTCCTAAACCCTCAATAACTCCAAGCATAAAAAAAGCCCTGGGTTAGCAGGGCTTTTTAGAGGGGGGTCTAAACGTGTATTTTCTTTGGGGAAGAATCATGCACATAAAGTAAGACCGCTGTTTTCTGAAAAGTTCAGCTGTAACTAAACTTTTCATCAATTAAATTTTTCATCACCGAAATACAACCAACTTCAACGGCATAGAAGCGTTTCCGCAGGTGTGATTAACCGCCGCCAATCCGATGCGTCGCCTGTCGAATACGCACCGGGGTTGTTCCCGACCAACGCTTAAATGAACGGCGGAAATTAGCTGAATTATTAAAGCCCAATAGCGCGGCAATTTCCGCTCCGGGCAAATCTGTGCCCTGTAAATACTCAAGCGCTAAGCGATACCTCACCTGATCCAATAATAGCTGGTAGCGACTGCCCTCTTTTCCCAGTCGCCGTTGCAGGGTGCTTTCACTCATATACATCTGCTGGGCCACCGCCGCCGCGGTTGGAAACTCTGACCGCGATAACAGCAGCAGCTGCACAACCCGCTCACTCACCGCACCAGAATAATTATCGTTGGCCAAAATACGATCGCACTCACGACGAAAGACATCCTGAGCAACCGGGTCCGATGTGGAGATAGTCACCGCCAAACTCTCGGCGTCAAAGGTCAGTCCACAGCGGTTCGAGTTAAAGTGAATAGTGGAGCCAAATACCGACTCGTAAAACGCACGATCTTCTGGCTGCCCGTGATCCAATTCGAGGACCGCCCTGGCCCCATGATTGTCGGTAAGCAAATTCAGGTTGGTCACCAGCCCGGCATACAGCGCATCTTTATAAAACTGTTCCAATGCTTGCGGAAGATGCGGCGCGGCACTGCGCAGCTCCACAGAACCCTCACCTGGTATCAACTCAATACGCATGCTCGGCAGCAGTGCACGCTTGTAGCGCACCATTAGTTTGAGCACATCACCCACAGTGGCGCTGGTCATCAGGGCGTAACCCAAAATACCCAGAGAGACCATATCCAATTTAGTGCCCAGCTGAATACCCAGCAACCTGTCACCGGAAAGGGCAATCGCTCTACCGCAAACCTCATCGGATTGGGCGGCGTTAAAAAGCTGTGATCGACTCAGGTCAACGCCGTCTAAATCGGTATTTTCAAGTAGTTGAGTCTTAGAAATACCCTGCTCCGCTAGCAGATCTATCAACACAGGCAACACAAATGAATTCATAGGCACCTCAAAGCCAGAGATGGAAAGCCATAAAATTGACGGTAAATGACCTTTTGATTGACTGTATTTGACACCCATATCTGGCTGCCTGTCAATTACAATCTTCAAAACAGAATTTCCGCAAACAACATTAAGGAGATCACAGTGGCAACTTATACCCTAGAGCACCCAGACAAAGGTTTGATTAGTTACACCGACAAGAAGCGTTACCTATGGTTAATATCCATGCTAATGCCGGCATTCCCGTTGATGGGTGTGGCTATTTTTTATCAGACTGGTATCCAGTGGACTCTTGCCCTGCCTCTTGCGGTGAACTATTTGCTTCTGCCCTTTGTCGACTATTTTGTCGGCAGCGATGTGAACAACCCCCCGGAAGAGCTGGTACCTCAAATAGAGGCTGACAAGTATTACCGTATTCTAACCATGCTCACTGTTCCTCTGCATTTTGCCGTGCTCGGTGTGATGGCCTATGTAGTGGGCACCAATGATCTGAGCCCTTGGACAGTATTGGTAATGGCGATTATTGCCGGTGGCTACAGCGGTCTGGGTATTAACACTGCCCATGAACTGGGGCACAAGCAAACAGCCATAGAACAGCTGTTGGCCAAAATAGTATTGGCAGTTCCCGCCTATGGCCACTTTTGTGTTGAGCACAACCGCGGCCATCATGTACTGGTAGCCACGCCGGATGACCCGGCCAGCTCAAGACTGGGTGAAAACATCTACGCTTTTACCCTGCGTGAAATCCCCGGCACCTTTGTGCGCGGTTGGAATCTGGAAAAAACCCGGCTCAATAAACAGGGCAAAGCCACCTGGTCTGTGGGTAATAATATTTTGCAGTCTTACCTAATGAGCCTGGTATTACAGGGCACATTGGTTTATCTGTTCGGCTGGATTATGCTGCCCTTTCTGGCGGTGCATAACTTCTGGGCCTGGTATCAGCTGACCTCAGCCAACTATATTGAGCACTATGGTCTGCTGCGCAAAAAGAATGAAAACGGCCGCTACGAGCGCTGCCAGCCGCACCATTCTTGGAATGCCAATTACATTATGAGCAACCTGGCACTGTTTCACCTACAGCGTCACTCAGACCACCATGCCAACCCTATTCGCCGCTACCAGAGTCTGCGTAACTTTGATGACATTCCAGAACTGCCCAATGGCTATTACGGCATGTATCTACTGGCCTATATTCCGTGGCTGTGGTTTAAAGTGATGGATAAGCGAGTGCTCGCCCTGCCCCATATCAATGGTGATCTGAGTAAGGTTAATATACTGCCCTCAAAGCTTAAAGCCACCTATGAGCAATATGGCCAAGGCCAAGAAATGCCTCAACAGAGCTAACGCCAGAAAAAACCTTTAAGCCATTTTTTATTGTTTAAAACACAGGAAAGAAAAGATGACCGTTTATATCATTGCCAAGTTCACCATTCACGACCGCAGCGAATACGACCTATACGAGAGTGGTTTTGCAGAGGTGTTCGCAAAGTTTGACGGCAAGATGCTCAGTGTTGACGAAGAGCCACTGGTGCTGTCGGGAGATTGGCAGGCCACCAGGTCGGTAATTATTGAGTTTCCCTCAAAGGAAAGTGCTTTAACCTGGATGACCTCTGATGAATATCAGGCGATTGCGACCCATCGTAATGCAGGAAGCACAGTGGACTCCATATTGGTTAAGGGCCTAGAATAAGGTCTCAACAAAACAGCCTATTTATAGGCTGTTTATTAGCTATCAACTGACAGCCCTACCCCATAGCACCGCCCTAAACCTCAAAAACGATAGCGAATCTTAGCAATAAGAGATTCAACCTGAACCCCATCCCAGCCCTCCTTAATAAGCGTTCCCGGACCTTCATTGCCATCATCACTGGAGAAATAACCACCGCGACTATAAACCAGGAAAATATCCGATAAAGGCGCCAGCTGATACCGGTAACGCACTTGCAGTGCCGTATCACTGAGGCTGAAATCATCAGCCGAGCTAGTCGATAAGGCTAAACTGCCATCGCTATTAAGCTGATAACTATCGACCTGCTCTGCATCTATACCCACCCACTGGAATTTTAAGCGCACTTCTTGTCTCGGTGACGGGTACCAATCGAAACGCAAATCGGCATTAAAGCGGTCAGCCTCAAAACCGGCCAATTGGGCTGTATCGAAATCCCAGATCAACCATTCCTGTAAATTTTTATAACTCAGATTTGTGCCTAGAGTCACTGTTTCACTAAGGTATATCTGGGCACTCAACCCAAGACTGAGAGTCGTTTTTTCGATCTCATCATATTCAACATTGGCATCAATATTGAAGGTCAGGTCATCACCCCTCGGACTTGAGTATCTTGTCTCTAGCCAGTAGCGAGCGGGCTTGGCAAACAGACCATTGCCGCGGGTCAATCGATCATCCCAGCTGGATGCAGAAGCGCCGGCTTTTAAGCCTAGTTTACGGGTCGATTTATAGGTCCAGGTATGATCCCAATCAGCGCGCAACTCCAGGCGATCGCCCTGAGTATTTTCGACATAGCCATACTCAAACAACGTAGTGCTGGAGAGGATGTTTGAGCCAGTTTCATACTCCAAACGATCATGGCGAGTGCTACCGGCAAGCTCTCTAAAATCATTGCGCTTCATAAAGCCCATATCGTTCATATCAAACTGATCACCGTAATGGGATAAATAAACACTGTGGTACCACTCGTCGTTAGGCGCATAAGACCAGCTAGCCCAACCGGCAAAATCTTGATCGTCCACAGACTCCTGACTGTTCGCACTGTTCCCCTGCTGCTGAACATCAGCATGAAGAATCTGACCGCGAAATTCTGTAGTCTCATCTTTGCGCCAGATCATATCCAACACCTGAACTGTCGCCTCTCTATTGAGAATTGATCTCTCTGCATAGGTCAGACGATGTCCAAGGGTTAACCCATTGACTGTGCGCTGAACCCTGCTGGATAAGAAGTCACCACCATAACTGCCCTCAGAATCATCTTCTCTGACGACAAAAAGACCTAGGTCCGTGGTCTCACCAAAATGGGTCACCTTGGCCGCCAAATCAATATCTACCAGACCACCGCCCTGACCTGCCGGACCAGCGCCAATCCGCCGCGTGTAGAGAGTTTGATCGCCATTGCGAATATTGCTGCTAAAGAGTGACTGGTTCTCGGTAAAAAAGGGTCGTTTTTCAGTGACGAATGTTTCAAATGCGGAAAAGTTAACCACCAGGTCGTCACTTTCTACCTGACCAAAATCAGGATTAATCGCACCAGTCAGCTGGCTGCTACTATTAGGTCGCCAGATAAAATCTAGGCCCCCATTAAACTCATCACTGGTGGTTCCCGGCGCGCTGTTGTGCAGGTCACTGTTGTAACTAACATAGGGAAACCAGTCCAAGGTAGAGGTGGACACCTGCTCAACCTCCAATGGGTGCCAATCCTCCATAAAGGTAGGTCGTGAATAATAGGCATTGGGAAAGGCGAAGCGCAGAGATTCATCAAACACCACTCTGGAGAACCACAGAGCAATCTTTTTACGGCCATTCCCGGCATCAGTCATTGGCGCGACAGTCCAGGGAATATGCATTTCGCTGTACCAGTAATCCTTATTCGACGATGTCTGGGAATACCAGGTACCGTCCCAATCCCCTGAATAGTCACCGGGCGTAACAATGCCATCCTGCTGTGAATTAGCCGAGCCCACGGTAAAGTCATAGCCCGCAAGCGCAGTACTATCGAAGTCTATACTGACAATATTACGATCTGCTTCAATCTGTGCATCACGGGGAAATTGCCGATTAACACGCTTTACTGAAGCTGGCTGATAGTTGCTAAAGCCAACAAAAATTCCGTCGGAATTGGTAATCACACGTACTTCAGTACGATATTTCGCCGAGTCACCGGTGAGTGGCTCTACAGTCACGAAGTCACTGTATATTTTTGCGCTTGCCCACTCCTCTTCATCGAGAACTCCATCAATAACAATCACGGCGGAAACGCTAGATATAAAAAAGAGGCTGCAACCGAGGAGCAACCACCGGTAGTTAGATAATGTATTTCGCATAAAAGAATCTATTTATTATTGTTATAGGTTTATATAAAGAGTCTATGGGATTTCAGCCAAAGAAACAGCCGCAATATTTAAAGCAACCTGACCCCTAGCGGCAAAATTATCAAACAGCCTGTTTAGCCTGCCGAATCCCAGCTGGTGTTGTTGCCGACCACCGCTTAAAGGAACGGCGAAAATTAGCCGAACTACTGAAGCCCACTAAGGCGGCAATTTCTGAGACTGGCAACTCTGTGCCCTGCAAATACTCGAGCGCCAGCCGG
>CAJQJT010000088.1 GCA_905478725.1 uncultured Pseudomonadales bacterium | reverse complement strand
CTAATACAAATGATCTCTCGGTCCCTGGTAGGGCCGCAGCTCATAATTTGACTGCAGGAATGCAACCAGGTGGATGAGCTGGGTCACTGTCATCTCGTCGTTATAGTTCCGCATCAGTGATTCGCCATTATCGTTACTCACCTGGTCTCTAGGGTAACGACCTACCAGCCGGTGTGATGGATTGACGATCGAGGAAACGAGTTGACCATAGGTTTGGATTGCGGTTACTTTGCCACCCAACTTAACCGAGATAATGCTATCTGGGTTGGCCGTGGTCAGTTGCTCCACACTACCCACGGAGTGGCAAGCATTGCATTCGAGCTCAACAAACACCACCTGACCACGGTCGATGTCCCCATCCGGTAGCCGGAAGCCATATCCGGACTTAGGGCCCCTGTCACAACCTGAAAGCATTATTAAAAACATTACAGCGCATACGAATACTGGTTTCATAATTGTATCTCCCCGCTATTAAAGTACTGTCCTGATTATGCTCATGTTTCAGCCAATACCGTCAACCTGCAACAGTTGCTCTAATATCGCAGCCAATAAACTACTGCCGCCGCGATCTGAAATAGTATTTTCAGACAACATGATGAGGGATAGGTCAGCCTCGCAGGACTCTCTACTAAACAATAGACTAGAAATAACGCGATACCTGATTAAGCTAATTCAGCAGCACGCCATGGTTACCGGAACAGTCTACCCCTCTGTGGGGTAAGGCTCTACGTGGATGGAGATATCAGCTACGCCATACAGTTTTTCAATATATAGCTCTACAGAGTTTGCTATATCGTGGGCTTCCACTATTGAGAGCTGCGGTTCAACGGCTATCACTAAATCGACTGATTTTTCGTTTCCGATCCAGCGTGATCTAACTCTGCTAACCTTTACAACACCCTGAATATTATTCACAGCCTCGGACAATGATTCTGGATCTAGGGCGTATTCGTCCACGAGAATTGGCAAAATCCGTCTAAATAAATCATAGGATAAATAAAGTATCAGGCAGGAAACCCCTAGAGCACAAAGTCTATCTAACAACAGGTAACCCATGGCGGAAAGCTGCCAGCCAATTATGACTACCACAGTGGTTAATATGTCGGCAAAAGTATGGGTAGCATCCGCAAGTAAAATGTCCGAATTCAGTTTTCGTGCCCAGCTACGCTCCCAGATAGCCAGTGAGATATTAACCATTAACACTGCGAGCATCATTCCTAGCCCCCAGGTAGAGTTGTCGATGGCCGCGTCATCTTTAGTTATCGCGTGCACGGCCAGTTCAAAGGCCAGCACTACCAACAATGACGCAAGAAAGAATACCGCTAAGGTCTCAAATTTGCGGTGACCATATGGATGTTCGCGATCAGCCGGAGAAGCGGAAAATTTCACAACCAGCCAGGCGATTAGATTATTGATTACATCGGTTAATGAGTGTATCGCGTCACCGATAATCGCAAGTGATCCGGTAGACAAGCCCACTGAAAGTTTTGCGGCAAGTACAACAAAATTTATCGATCCCTCGATAAGTATGACTCGCTGAACATTGTTATCTTTTTGAGGTTTTCTGGTCAAAATAAACCTATCCCTGTGTCACTCAATCATTACACCAAATATAGTTTTTTCTCGGAAATTATCCACAGAAAAAATTGATGCTAAGAAATTTACAAATTATAAATCGGCTATTTCAGCGTTAATAACTGAGTAATGATCTAGCTGATGCAGAGACTCAAACTTCGGTTTTTTTCGTAGTTTTTGGCTGTAAGAATTTCCATGGTCTATAGCTTCGTTAGTGATCGATTATTTGACAGAGTTTTAGTTACATGAAAATCATACTTTTAGCGACGGCTTTATTGTCATTCCAAACCGCCCTTTCCTCTGACTTTGGGGAGGCTCTTAAGCACGCTAAAAATGGTAATGCCATTGCTCAGTCTAATTTAGGCGTCATGTATGAAAATGGTCTTGGAGTCCCTGAGGATCATGCCGAGGCTGTTAGCTGGTATCGAAAATCCGCTGAAAAAGGCGATGTGCTCGGCCAGTCTAACCTCGCTTTTATGTACGCAAATGGTCTTGGTGTTCCTAAAGAGACGCCGCCGAGGCCGTTGGCTGGTATCGCAGAGCCGCCGAGCAAGGAGGGGTCGACGGTCAGTTTAGCTTAGGCGTTATGTATGCCAAAGGTGAAGGTGTCTCTGAGAATGATTTCGAGGCTGTCAGGTGGTATCGCAAAGCTGCTGAGCAAGGAGATGCCGGCGCTCAGTCTAATCTGGGTAGCATGTATGCCATGGGTGATGGTGTGGCTAAGAATATGCTCAAGGCATATGCCTGGTGGTCGTTAGCTAAGTCTCAGGGGGACCGCAGTGCAATGCAAAACGTGGCTGTTTTAAAGGATAGATTGACCGCTAAGGAAATAGCAATTGCAAAGGCTCTAGCTACTAGATGCTATAAATCTGGGTATGTACATTGCGACTAGTTGGAGATGATTCCAGTATTTAGTATTTAAGTTTGGCTGAAGCTATTTTCACCATCGTTTTAGCGAATCAAAGGCTATGCTAAAAATAGTTCATTTAAAGAACTAGTAAAAACGCGACGTTATAGAGAAAAAAGGTAAAAGGGACCATCAGTATTTTTTTCTATAACAGGGGGAACTGTTGTTTGTAGTACCTATGTTCAACCCAAGTCGCACTCAAAATTAAATATAATAAAGACCTCATGAGAGGTGATTGTGAAAGCTCCACTCCCTGAAAACGAAGCGCATAGGCTAAAGACGCTCCAGGACCTTGAGGTCTTGGATACCGATAATGAGCCTGAGTTCGATGAGCTAACCGAGATGGCAGCAAAGATCTGCAATATGCCTGTCGTCTTAATCTCCCTTGTGGATAGTAATCGGCAGTGGTTTAAAGCCAAAGTGGGTCTCAATGTTGACGAAACTGAAAGAGAAGTGGCTTTTTGCGCCCATAGTATTTTAAGTCCCTCTGAGATTATGGAGGTACCCAATGCGCTTCTCGATCCTCGCTTCGTCGATAATTCCCTAGTTACTGATGGTCCCATGTTCCGGTTTTATGCCGGTGTTCCGCTAATAGCGTCTAATGGAGATGCCTTGGGTACTCTCTGTGTACTGGACTACAAACCGGGAGAACTATCTGAGCTCCAAAAGACATCTCTTAAAACGCTCAGCCGCCTTGTGGTGCGTGAGTTAAATCTGCGCCATAGCTACAAACAATGAGGAGAGTATTAGGCGAGGTTTCAGATGAAAAAAACATCTTGCAG
>CAJQJT010000087.1 GCA_905478725.1 uncultured Pseudomonadales bacterium | reverse complement strand
GCCGAGGCCAGCGGTGTCACCGCCAATCAAGTGATTGATACACTACTGGAATCTGTTGCCTCAGCCTAATGAATCAACCCCCAGAACAGGACAATCATCCCGCCATCGCCAGCCTCAGTGAGATGGTGCGCCTGCGTTATGCTGCCCGTGAACTCACCGGTTTTCCTCAGGTTCAGGCGCGTCAGATGATGGCCGGTGGACACCGCTCAAGTTTTCGCGGCCGCGGTATGGACTTCGATGAGGTGCGCATCTACCAGCCGGGCGACGATGTGCGCACTATCGACTGGCGCGTTACCGCTAAGACTCAGGTGCCCCATACCAAAATCTTTCGTGAAGAGCGCGAGCGGCCAGTACAGGTAGTCTGCGATCTACGCGGGCCAATGTTTTTCGGCAGTCAGCGTTTAAAGTCCGTGGTCGCCTGCGAGATTTCTGCAGCTCTGGCCTGGGCCGGACTCAGCGCCAACGATCGGGTTGGCGGCCTTGTATTTGGCGCCCAACAGCAAGCGGAAGTGAAATCCCGACGCAGCCATCATGCGGTACTGCAATATATTCATGAGCTTCAGGACTTTAGTAAACAGCTGCTGGAGCCAGCGCCAGATCAATTCAGCCTCGCCCATATTCTCGAGGAGGCACGGCGCTTTGCCCTGCCCGGCACCACGGTTTTTATTGTCAGTGACTTCCATGATTTCGATGATGCCTGCGAGCGTCAGCTATTTGAATTAGCACGTCACTGCAACCTGAACTTCTGCCATGTTTTTGATTCGATTGAAACAGAACTTCCCCCTGCGGCCCTCTATGCTGTGAGTGACGGGGAACATCAAACCCTTTTGAACACAGGTGATAGCAAGCTGCGCAGTGAATTTGAGCAGGCTTTTATTGATCGAAGCCAAAAACTTAAACGCACCAGCCAGCAACTCTCGGCCGGGCTCTTGCCCTTTAATAGCGCCGACTCAGTGATGTCTGTACTGGCTCAAGCCTATGGCAAACGCCGCAAAGGTCGACGCAGCTAATGGCTAATACTCCTATGTCTTCAGCAAGCGCCCAACAGCCACCGAACCCACTGGATCAACTGCGGGATATTCATCTGCCCGAACCGATCTCCTGGTGGCCACCGGCACCAGGCTGGTGGATTCTGGCTCTGGCCGGCTCTGTCCTCGCAGTCTGGCTGTTGAGATGGCTTTACCGCCGTTATAAGGCCAAGCATTATCGCCGTCAGGCGCTGCTACAACTAGAGCAGGTCAAAGCTGACACTGATCCCCAAGAACAGCTTCGAGCTCTGTTTGTACTGCTAAAACAGACCGCCAACTGCGCCTATCCCAATCGTCAGCCAAGCAGCTTGACCATAGAGCCCTTTGTTGAGTTTTTGCGTTTCAGCTGCGACCAATCCGTCTTTAGCCAGCCCACCGGCGAACTGCAAACACTGCTTTACGCCAAGCAAACCAGCGAACAGAGCCAAGACATTGAAGCTCTGTTTGAAGATGCTCGCATCTGGATCAAAGCCCATATGGTGGAAGATAAATTGGAGCTGGGTGTCCCATGTTAGAACTGATCTGGCCTGGGCACTGGCACTGGCACCGCTGCCACTTATTTACCGTTGGTTGCGCAAGCCTGCAGACGTGCGCATGCGTGCCCTGCGCGCGCCGCTATTAGCGAATGCCGCGGGCGCCAGCAGTTCTGCCGCCACATCATCCTGGCGCAGGTCGCTACTACTATTAGTGCTTATTGTTATCTGGCTCTGCACTTTGCTAGCCATTGCTCGTCCGGTGTGGATTGGCGATCCGGTGTCACTGCCCACCAGCGGCCGCGACATTCTATTGGCGGTGGATATCTCCGGCAGTATGGAGCGAGACGATATGCAGCTGGGCGGTCGCACGGTTAATCGACTGCAGGCCGTAAAAGCCGTGGTCGGCAACTTTGTCGCAGAGCGCGAAGGCGATCGTCTGGGGCTGATCTTATTTGGCGAGAAGGCCTATCTCCAGACTCCGCTGACCTTTGATCGCAAAACCATGCAGACATTACTCTATGAGGCGCAGCTGGGATTTGCCGGCAATGGCACTGCTATCGGCGACGCCATTGGGCTCTCGGTGAAACGCCTGCAACAGCGCCCGGAAAATCATCGGGTGGTGATACTGCTCACCGATGGCGCCAATAATGCCGGTGAGTTAGAACCCTTAAAAGCCGCCGAGCTGGCTAGTCGTGCCAAGGTTAAGATCTATACCATTGGTGTTGGCGCAGAAACTCAAGAGGCCTGGGGACTGTTTGGCAAGCGTGTCACCAATCCCTCGGCGGATCTCGATGAGAAGACCTTAACCGCCATTGCCGATGCCACCGGTGGCCAATATTTTCGCGCCCGAAATCCTGAAGAGCTGGTGGCGATCTACGAAGAACTCAATCGTCTGGAACCTATTGAGCAGGACGCCGAGATGATTCGGCCGATTGCTGCGCTCTATCATTGGCCTCTGGCATTAGCCTTTGTGCTCAGCTTACTGATCGCCCTAATAAGCGGTCCAAGCAAGTACAACGGGGGGTCTAATGCTTGAGTTTTTAAATAGCGACTTCAGCCAACTGCACCTACTGCGACCTCTGGCATTGCTGGGTTTGATTCCTGCACTGATCGCAGTGGCTCTGGCCCAATGGCGCAAACGCAG
>CAJQJT010000086.1 GCA_905478725.1 uncultured Pseudomonadales bacterium | reverse complement strand
GTGAGGGTTATGTTCACAGCCACTTTCACTCTCAGGTTGCCTATGTTGAGCGCGGTGAATTTGACGTTACTGTCGGTGATGAAACGCGCACTCTGGTTGCCGGCGACTGCTTTTTTATGGAGCCGAACATTAGCCATGGCGCTATATGTAAGAAGCAAGGGGTGCTGATCGATGTATTCAGTCCAATGAGAGAGGATTTTCTAGGGGATAACAAATGAAAATAGCAAACCTTCGCTGGTGGGTCATTGCCTTGATCGCGCTGGCCACAGTAATTAATTACATCGATCGTCAATCCTTAGTGGTACTGTGGCCAAGCATTGCAGCAGACCTGTATCCAGATAAAACTGCTGATGAGCATAAAGAGGTTTATGCGTTTATCTCCGTGGTATTTATTTTTTCTTACGCCTTTGGCCAAGCATTATTCGGTAAAATATTTGACTGGATTGGCACCCGTCTTGGTTTTGCGCTTTCTATCAGCCTCTGGTCTATTGCCACCGTTCTGCATGCGTTTTCGAAAGGCATTGTTACTTTTAGTATCTTCAGGAGTATTTTGGGTATCGCCGAGGCGGGCAACTGGCCTGGCGCAACCAAGGGTAATGCTGAATGGTTTCCAACCAAAGAGCGTGCCCTGGCGCAGGGTATTTTTAATTCAGGCGCAGCGATCGGTGGTTTAATCGCTATTCCTCTGATTGGTACTCTGGCGGTGTACTTTAGCTGGCAAATTATTTTTGTACTTATTGGTGCCATCGGCCTGCTGTGGCTTATTCCTTGGATGATCCTAGTTAAAGCGCCACCTAAAGACCACCCCTGGATTACTGATGAAGAGCGTGAATATATTCTTAGCGGTCAGCAAAATCAGCAGGCTAGTGGAGACGCTGAAGGCGACGGCTATAACCCGTCTACGAGTGAGCTTCTTTCCCACAAGCAAAGCTGGGGCGTGATTGTTGCGTCGGCCTGTATTGACCCAATCTGGTGGCTGTTTATTTTCTGGATTCCCATTTACCTGTTTGAGGTCTATGGCATGGATGTTAAGCAAATTGCACTCTATGGCTGGGTGCCCTACATGGGAGCTATGGTAGGAGCCTTCTTTGGTGGCCTCCTGGCGCAAAATAGATTCAAGGCAGGTTGGAGCACCGACAGTACCCGAAAGTTAGTTATCACTCTGGGTTGTCTGGTTATGTTGCCTGCACTTCTGGCTATGTCGAACCCAGGCACTCCAGTGATCGCTGTGTTGCTGATGGCCGTTATTCTGTTCGGTTTCCAGACAGCTATCGGTAATGTACAGACACTGCCTAGCGATTTTTTTGGTGGCAAAACGGTGGGAACACTGGCTGGTTTTTCTGGCATGGCGGCGAAACTTGGCGCTGTTGGTCTGACATCTCTGGTGCCCATTTTGACTGCGGGCGGAAATTACACGCCGGCATTTATGATTGGTGCGGGACTGGCCATAACAGCCCTGGCCAGCATCTGGATTCTGTGCCCGAAGATTGAACCGCTTAGCCCTAAGAGCTAACTGGAATTTGTGGCAATTTTTTAATTAAACGAACTTAAACATAACAATATTTTTGGAGTAATTCATGGCAAACCCTGTCATCGGTTTTATAGGACTCGGCCTCATGGGCGGAAACATGGTCGAAAACCTGCAAAAGAAGAATTTTGAACCCATCGTAATGGACCTCAGTAAAGAGGCTGTTGCCGCTGTTGTTGCGCGCGGTGGTTCCGAGGCGGCCTCGGCTGCTGAGTTGGCCGCTCAATGCGATATTATTATGCTCTGCCTGACCACCTCGAGTGTTGTAGAAAAGGTAATGTATGCCGACGACGGCATTCTGTCGGGCATTAAAGAAGGCGCTGTGGTGATTGATTTCGGCACTTCCATTCCTGCCTCTACTCGCAAGATCGGTGCTGATTTGGCTAAAAAAGGCGCTGGGATGGTTGACGCCGCACTTGGTCGTACTCCAGCTCACGCCAGTGACGGATTGCTTAATATTATGGCCGCCGGTGATCAGGAGACCTTTGACAAAGTCAAACAGGTCCTCGATATGCAGGGCGAAAATGTATTCTACATGGGTGCTCTTGGTGCTGGCCATACCACAAAGCTGATCAATAACTTTATGGGTATGACCACCGTTTGCGCGATGTCTCAGGCGTTTGCCGTGGCTGAGAGTGCCGGCATCGATGGGCAGTTGCTGTTTGAAATTATGTCGACCGGCCCTTCGACCTCTCCCTTCATGCAGTTCTGTAAGAACTACGCGGTTGATAATGTCAGCGATCTGGGCTTCTCTATTGCTAATGCCAATAAGGATTTGGGTTATTTTCTCGAAATGGTCGATGGGCTGGGTACCAGATCACAAATAGGCGAGGGTACCTCCGCCAACCTTCAGGCCGCATTTAATGCTGGCATGGGCAGCGGCAATGTTCCGGAAATTTTTGATTATTTTCGCAATCTCGAAAAGTAAATCGGGTGATGCGCGTAAACGGGCATCATTTATCAAGCTAATAAAAGAATAGAATAAATGACAATGAAGCATAAGAACAAAGTCGCGGTGGTTACCGGTGGCGTTAGGGATATCGGCCGAGCTGTGTCCCTTAAGCTAGCCGCAGAGGGCGCCAAGGTAGTCGTTAACTATCACGGTAGTCATGATTTGGCTCAGGAGACTCTAGCTGCGATAGAGGCCGCCGGTGGTCAGGCGATTCTTTACAAGGGCGATATGACGTCGCCCGCGGATGTTGAGGGCTTGATCGCCAAGACAACGGAAGCCTTCGGTAGCGGGATTGATATTTTAGTTAATGTTACTGGTGGTTTGGTTGCCCGCAAAACGATCGATGAAATGGATTTAGATTTTTTCAATCATGTCATCCAGCTAAATTTGAACTCTACCTTTCTGGTTACCAAGGCGGTTGTGCCGCATATGTCTGAAGGGGGCTCTATTATCTATTTTGCTTCTCAGGCAGGTCGGGATGGTGGTG
>CAJQJT010000085.1 GCA_905478725.1 uncultured Pseudomonadales bacterium | reverse complement strand
GGGCTCCTGCATGTCGCGCTCTTCAATCAAAATTGGTCCTGGATAGGGCCACATTTTTAGCTGGTAGGTTTTCAGTGCGGCACTGACTCGCTCGTTATAGTTCTCTGGGCTTTCAGCGCCATGACAGGCGCCAAAGCATTTTTTAAGCTGGGCGCGAAAACAGGGTTTTTGGACTGCAGTGGCCACAGCCGATTCTAGCCCAAGCAATTTGTGGCAGAGAAAATAATGGTCGGCGAGTTTTTCAATTTGCTTAGAGGCTTGCCGCGGTGAACGAAATAACCCGAAGCGCTCTTCGGCGCTATCGGATTCATTAGCCGTGTCTAACTCCACGGCTTCAATGGCAATGCGCTGATAGCCATTGCTGTCCTCGTCACAGCGATATTGGTAGAGCTTTTTGGTTTTGCGTAGGCGGCGGTTATACAGCGGGTGCAACGCTTTTATTTGGTTGCTCTCGCGAATCTGCGCACCTAAGTCCGTCGGCGTTTTTTCAAAATCTATATGGGCCAGTTTGTTGTTAATCTGCAGATCTTTGGGGTTGCTGTGATCTCCAGAAAAATGACTCATCACGCGGGTGCGAATATTAACGCTTTTGCCCACATAGAGTAGCGCGCCATTGGCATCATAAAAATAATAGACCCCAGCGGAGGCGGGCAGTTTTTTTAGGGCGCTGGCTTTTAATAATGGTGGCAGTGCTGGATTTTTTAATAGACTGGCGCAGGTGGCGCTGATCTCTTCTTCGGAAAATAATGCCGAGGATTTAAGAAAAAACCGCTGGATCATTTCAGCGTCATCCATGGCCCGGTGCCGATTCTCGATGGGCAACTGAAAGCGCTGAATAATTTGATCGAGACCGTGACGTTTAAACTGCGGATAGAGACTGCGGCTGAATTTCACTGAGCACAGAGGCTTGGCGTTGTAGCTGACGCCGATGCGTTCAAATTCATTTTTTAGAAAGCTGTAATCAAAGCGCGCATTGTGGGCAACCAGAGTTCGGCCATCTAGGTAGGTGAGCAGCTTGTCAGCCAGCTGCGAAAATATGGGTGCGCCGCGCAACATGCTTGGGGCTATGCCGGTGAGCTTTTGAATAAAGGGCGGCAGCATGGTTTCTGGATCGACAAAGGATTGCCAGCGCTCAACCACCTCACCCTGCTCGACGACCACCAGACCAATTTCAATGATCCGATGATGAGTCGCTTTGCCCCCGGTGGTCTCGAGATCGAGCAAGACCATTTTTTCCGGGAAGCCAGCCGATAAAGTTATGGGGGTAGGGGTTTCTTCATCTAACCAATTTAATTGCATTTAATAATATCTTTATTCTGTCACTCAGCGACAAAACCCTTCCAGTTTCTCATGTATTCAACAAAGGTTTCACCCAGCCCTTCACTGCGTAAATGCTCTGGCGAAACCGGATTAGCCACTGGCTTGAACTCGGCATCGGCTTGCATCTGCAATGGATAGTCATGGTGCAAAATAGCGGCGCGACCGAGGAGGATAAAATCTATATCCGTTGCCATGGCCTGACGAATTTCTTCTGGCGTGCGCAGTTTACCCGCTATGCCTAGGGCAACATTACCGCGCTCGAGATCGGTGAAATAGGACAGTAGTGTGCGGCCCTTAAACTCTTCTTCTTTTGGCTCTTTGAAAACATCCCAGAGCGACATGTCGAGAAAATCGATTTTGCCATCGTCGAGAATTGTCTGAGTAAAGGCGAGCATATCGGCGAGCTCCAAATCAAAGCGTTCCGGCGACAGGCGCAGGCCAAGAATAAACCCCGGACTACAGCGTGCTCGGATACCGTCGATAATGTCACGAATAAGCCGTCCGCGATTTTCCAAGCTACCGCCGTACTGATCTTCGCGCTGATTGATGGTGCCACTTAAAAATTGGGCCAGAATATAGCCGTGAGCGCCATGAAGTTCGACACCCTCAAAGCCGGCTTTTTCAGAGCGCTCTGCGGCGGCAATAAAGTCTTCACCCAGTTGCTCGACTTCTTCGGTAGTCATGGCGCGGGCGCCAGTCTCTTCGTTGTCTGATGGGCACACCGGCGGCTCGCCAATCAATTCAGCGGGTGAGCGCATACCAGCGTGGTGCAGCTGCACTAGAGAGACACTGTTGTGCTGTTTAATGCCATCGGCAAGGCGGGTTAGACCGTCGAGATGGTGGTCGGAAAAAACACCCAGCTGTCCGGGGAACCCTTGGCCTATAGCCTGAACATGTGCGGCACAGGTCATTGTCAAAGAGAAACCACCCTCAGCGCGCTTAGTCAGCCAGGTATATTCGTCATCAGATAGCGAGCCATCAATATGACTCTGAGAGTTGGTCAGTGGCGCCAAAATAAAGCGGTTTTTCAGTGTTGCGCCAGAGGTCAGCTTAAGTGGCTGAAAAATGTCGGTCATAAAATTCTTCTTATTATGTATGAATTTACTGATGGCTTAATTTGACCCCGCGAACATAGCCGCGGGGCAGTTATTGGCTTACTGGATTTTCACTGAATTTACTTGTCGCGCTTAGTATACAGGGTTATTTTGCGCGCTTACTTTCCTGGCTTGCTTTACAGGCTTACTCTCCAGGTCGATAGCGTCGATTAATTTTATCCTTGCGCAACTCTGGATCAAATAGCGGATCGTGCAAAATCTCTGCGGCATAGTCTTCGGTTTGATCTGCGTAGTGGGGTGACTCTGTATCCAGGGTAGCCGCGCCAAACTGATGCACGCCACGAATTTTCTGCACGCCTTGCGCGTCCCAAGAGACAAAGTAGTAGAGACCATCACCGGCTATATTGGTTTGAAAGCCATCTTCCTCCATACCCAGAGCATAAATAGCCCTTAGGGTGTCTGGCCCGCCGCCTACTGGCAGGTTGAGGTCGCCGCGCACATGGCGGTTAACATCACCCCAGAGTGGATCTATGCGACCTGTGGCGGTCATCAGCCGGTCGGCACAGTAATAGAAGGCTTCGGCCACATCGGGTGTTGGCTCGCCCTTTTGCTCGGCCAGCCATTCTGCGCCGATAACGCAGGTGGACATGGCTGCACCGCGGTTTTCTACATCAGTGGATAGATCCCAGTCGCGAATTATTGCTTGGGCATCGACATAGGACTGCTCGGCAGAATCAGCCAGAGGTAGATCGATTGCCCCCTGAAGGAAACCCACGGCTCGGGAGTTGGGGCTGTATTTTTTATCGTGCTTAATCTGTGAGAACTCTGCTTCAGAGATCGGGCTCAGTTCAGCAAACATCTCCAAGCCACGCACAGCGCGATTGGTCATGCGTGTGGGGAAGCCATCTTCCAGGCGATAGTCCGATGAATTGGGGTTACTGCCTTCTGCTGTAATAAAGAACGGGCTCTGATTGGCGCTGTGAATCCAGCCAGACTCAGGATTAATCACCTGAGGCAGTTTGTCGAAGTCCATATAGTCCTGCCAGATCAGACTGCTGTCGTCGCCGGGCAGATACTGAGTCCAGTCGTAACCAGCAACTCGCATTGGGGTCAGAGAGTTGTGTACAAACATAATGTTGCTGTCACGGTCGGCATAGACAAAGTTAAAACTGGCGAAGCTATGGATGCGCAGGGCATCGCGCCATTGCTCTAGGTTCTGGGCTTTGTTCATGGCCAGCCACTGCTCTACTTGACGCATCTGGCCCATGCCTGCATAGCGAATGGCGTAGGTGCCGTGATCGGTTTGCAGCACCGGACCATGGGCTGAGCGCAGGCCCAGTTCGGTGGCAGTCCAGGGCAGGAAGCCCCATAACTTAACCTTAATCTCTAGTTCTGTGACCTCAAGATCGTGCCACTGACCATCCATGCGATAGCGCAGTGGATCTTCAGGATCTATATCCAGCACATAGACATCCACCAGATCCGGTTTGTTAACTGTCGCGCCCCAGGCAATATTTTCATTAAAGCCGACACCTATGGTGGCGCTGCCGGGAAATAATCCACCCATAGCATTTAAGCCCTCACCACTTTGTATATGCGCCTCGTACCAGGCCACAGGTCCTGTGGTTGGTTGGTGGGAGTTAATGGCTAGACGTGTTGCGCCGTCGGTGCTGTTGGCCGGTGAAATGGCCGAGGCGTTGGAGCCTATGGGTAAATTGTTATAGGTGACACCATTGGCGGTGCTGATGGGCTGTTGGCGCTCGCTGCTCATCACCTCCTTTAAGACGCCATCAAAGCCGTAGAAGAGGATATGGCGGAACATATAACCGGCGATAATATCTTTGCCTGTAATCGGCAGCTCGGCCACGGCTCGCTCTGGGTTGATGGCAGCATAGTAATTTAGGCCATCGGCATAAGCTTCTATATAGGCGCGAATCTCAGGGGATAGCTCGGTCTCGTAGTGGGCATCAATGTCCTCCCAGATACCCAGCCATTTAACCAAAAAATCGGTGATTGCAGAGTCGGGGCCCTTGGTTTTGGCCGCGGTGCCGCGATAAAAATCGATGGTGTCGTAAACCAGCTCCCAGTTGTCCTCTGCCTGGGCGTAGGCAAAGCCAAAGGCGGCATCCACATCGCGCTCACCAATCACATGGGGCACGCCGCGGATATCGCGCTCAATCACTACATTGTATTTGTCGCCGAGATTTTGATACTCGGCGGCTGGGAATTTCTCGGCACAGCC
>CAJQJT010000084.1 GCA_905478725.1 uncultured Pseudomonadales bacterium | reverse complement strand
AGTCGCCTCTTGAATACTGGAGTCCAGCTTGCGCCAGGTGGTGCCGCGACGATTGAGAACGGTTTCCCAGCCAGCCTGGGCAATCCACTGTTCGATCGTGGCGGCGTCTATGCCGTCAGCGCGAAAATCGTGAAAGCAGTAGTCGATGCCATTGTCACTTAACCAGTTGCGGGCCTTTTTGATGGTGTCGCAGTTTTTAATCCCGTAGACGGTAACCAATGCAGCAATCTCCTTGTGTTTTCTGGCCCTGCAGCATAGCAAAAAAGCCGCTTTCAAAAAATCCTATTGTGGTTTTAATTGATCGCAAGAAACGGAGTGTGAAGGGATTGGTAATAGGGAATAGTTATTTGCTCAAATAACTGTCAGGATAAAGTTTATGGACAAGCAACTAGATCAATACTGGCAAGCGGTGGTCAATCGAGATTCCAGCTGTGATGGACAGTTCTTTTACGGTGTTTTAAGTACAGGCATTTACTGTCGGCCTTCCTGTGCATCACGAACGCCGCTGCGTAAGAATGTGCGCTTTTATGTTGCTCAAGAAGCGGCTCAATCCGATGGTCTGCGGGCCTGTAAGCGCTGTCAGCCAGACACTGATCTACATGGCACAGACAATTTGATGCATGACATCTGTCGCTACATTGAGGCCCATTATCAGCAGTCGCTAACCCTGGCAGTACTGGCTGAACAAGCAGGGATGAGCCCAAGTCACTTCCAGCGTACCTTTAAACTTGCCTTGGGTATGTCACCGAAGAAATATCAAGACGCCTGCCGTATTCGGCTGTTCAAAAGCGATTTAAAAAGCGATCTAAATAAAGAGCCTAATATTACCCATACAATGTACGCCTCCGGCTACGAATCCAGTTCGCGACTCTATGAAAAAATCGACACTCATATGGGCATGACCCCAAGTACCTACCGCAAGGGCGGCTCTGGCGAGTTGATCTCTTACGCCTCTGCCGAGACCAGCCTAGGTCTTGTGATGATCGGTGCCACCGATCGCGGCATCTGCTTTTTGCAGTTTGATGATGCTGACGACAAGCTGTTCGCTCGGCTTAAGCTGGAATATCCCAAGGCCAGTTTTCAGCCTATGCCGCTGGAATCTCAGCCTCTATTTGATCAATGGATTGCTCAACTCAATGAATTTCTACAGGGCAGGGCAAGGGTGTTGGATCTGCCTATGGATATTCGCGGTACCGCTTTTCAATGCATGGTCTGGGACTATTTGGTGAGTATTCCCTCCGGGACTTTGCAGTCTTATACCGAGGTGGCCAATGGCATAGGCAAGCCCAAAGCGGTGCGCGCTGTGGCTAGTGCCTGTGCGAATAATAAGATCGCCATTACCATTCCTTGCCATCGGGTGATTCGCGGGGATGGCAGTTTGGCAGGTTATAAGTGGGGTCTGGCGCGCAAACGATCGCTGATTGATTTGGAGCGCAGGGCGCTTGTGGATGATTGAGAGCAGCAGGTAAAAGCAGCCCCTAGGGCTTGTGTGCAACAAAAGGATTTTTGCGGTTGGGATAGCATGTAGTGCAGATTTCACAGACTCGGCCATCGCAGCCTCTGGCGCTGCAAAATTCTCGGCCATAAAAAATAATTTGAAGATGTAGCGCGTTCCAGCTTTCCTTGGGGAAGAGTTTCTTTAAATCTCGTTCGGTCTGGGTGACGCTCTTGCCTTTGGTGAGGCCCCAGCGCTGGGCCAATCTATGAATATGCGTGTCCACGGGAAATGCCGGATGGCCAAAACCCTGGGACATCACTACGCCTGCGGTTTTATGGCCGACTCCAGGCAGAGATTCCAACGCCTTCCAGTCATCTGGGACTATGCCGTCATGTTGCTCCACAAGCATTTTCGAGAGCACAGAAATGGCGCTGGATTTTTGCGGTGCCAAGCCACAGGGGCGGACGATTTTATAGATGCTATCGACGGGCACGTGCTGCATATCAAAAGGATTGTCCGCTAGGGCAAACAGTGCAGGGGTAACCTGATTAACGCGGACATCAGTGCACTGGGCGCTGAGGAGCACGGCGACTAACAGCTCAAAGTTGTTTTTGTGATCCAGAGGGATGGGGGTTTCTGGATAGGTTTGTTTGAGCTTTTCGAGTATGTAGTCGGCGCGCTGTTGTTTTAACATGTCTAGTCCCTTAGAGAATAAGTCTAAATCTTCAGGCTCTGCACATACTGTTTAATGCGCTGGGCCGCTTCTATACAAACCTCAGTTTCAGCCACCAGTGCCATGCGCACCCGTCCTTCGCCGGGATTGCCATCTTCAGTATCTCGAGACAGATAGCGCCCGGGCAATAGTGTGACGTTTTGCTGTGCAAAAAGACCAGCGGCAAATTCGGTGTCATCAATAGGCGTTTCTGGCCACAGATAAAAGCTTGCGGTAGGTTCGGGAAAGGTTAGTACATCCTTGAGAATTTCGGTAACTGCAGCAAACTTCTCACGGTATTGACGGCGATTGTCGGTGACATGGGTTTCATCACTCCAGGCTGCTGCTGAAGCCGCCTGAGTGGCCATGGACATGGCACAACCGTGATAGGTTCGGAAGCGTAAAAAGTCGCTCAGCAGGCTTGCATCGCCGGCGACAAATCCGGAGCGTAGGCCTGGCAGGTTGGATCGTTTCGAGAGGCTGTGGAACGCCACGCAACGGCTGAAGTCATTGCGGCCCATTGCCACGCAGGCTTCTAAAATTCCAGGGGGCGGGTTCTGCTCGTCGAGATAGACTTCGGAGTAGCATTCGTCGCTGGCAATAATAAAGTCGTACTGATCGGCTAACTTGATCGCTTGCTGTAATTGCTCGATGCTCATCACTGCACCGGTGGGATTTCCCGGTGTGCATATCTGCAGCAGTTGGCAGCGCTCCCAGACTTCTGGTGCAACGGTGCTAAGGTCAGGGATAAAGCCATTGTCTAAGGTGCAGTCTAAAAAATGCAGCTCAGCCCCAGCCAGCAGGGCGGCTCCTTCATAAATTTGGTAAAACGGATTGGGTGAGACAACGAAAGGAACCACTGTTGCACTGGTATCGACCACGGCTTGGGTAAAGGCAAATAGCGCTTCCCGAGTGCCGGTAACTGGTAGTACATTTTGGTCGGGGTCCATGGTGTTGCCGGGCAGTTTAAAACGCTCTGTGCACCAATCCGCTATCGCCTGACGCAGTGGCAGCCCACCCTTGGTAGTGGGGTAGATGGCAATCTGATCAATGTTGTCGATCAGCGCCTGCTTCACAAAGGCCGGCGACTGATGCTTGGGCTCGCCAATGGAGAGAGCTATAGGCGACAGATGTGCCGGTGGAACTCTGTCCGCCATTAAGGCCTTGAGGCGCTCAAAGGGGTAGGGGTGTAGTAAATCTAATTTTGGATTCATTGTTTACTCTTGGTCAACATTGTCTGTGACCACCTTATTTCAGGTGATTAATTCCACTTCTTCATTTTACGGAGTTTGTATTCTTGGCCTTCTTCTTCATTGCGCTGGTCCAGTTCCGTGGCGATGGTATTTGTCAGTGCGGCATTCAACTCGTCGTCGTTGAGTGGTTCAAAGTGGTTGTCGGTAAGATAGAAAATATCCTCAACTCGCTCCCCCAGTGTTGAGATTTTGGCGTTCAGCACCCGCAGTTCAAAGCGCACAAAGATCTGCGTTAAATGAGCCAGCAGTCCAGGTCGATCCGGTGTGATTATTTCAAGAATCGAGCTGTTGGTTTCAACATCTTGTCGCAGAGAGGCGCTGGTTTTTAGGGCGAAGTTTTTCAATTGTCGCGGTGTGCGCTGGCTTCTATCCATGCAGATTTCAGTCGGGTTTGAAATGGCTTGGTCTAGACTTTTGAGGATTTTCTCACAGCGGAACGCATCTTTGCCTATAGGCTGATCTTCCTCATCGAGAACATAGAATACATCGAAGGCACTGCCATCGCTGGTGGTGTGCAGGCGGGCATCTTGGATGTTGAGATTGAGCCGGTCTAGGGCGGCGGCGATAATCGCGAAGTTATTGTCGCGGTCTTTACAATGGACAAAAATCTGTGTCGCCACGGGTATTTCCACCCCTACATCTTTTATCAGGATGACCGCTTTTTTAGGCGCAGGGCTGGCGAGAATAGCTTTGGTGAATTCAGCTACATCTTCAGCGCTTTCTCGCAAGAAGAACTCTTCATCCACGTCGCGCCACACATTAATCGCCTGGTCGCTGTCGATGTTGTCTGCTAACAGGGCGCGCAGAGCTGAATCTTTGGCCTCGCGGATCCAGGCGTCGCGACTGGTAGGACTGACAGTTCCCAGTTGCAAGGCACGCTTGGTTTCAAAGTAGAGGTTGTGCATTAACGACCCTTTCCACTCGGTCCAGAGACGCGGGTTGGTGGCGTTGATATCGGCAACAGTCAGCACATAGAGGTAATCCAAATGCATTTGATCGCCAACATGAGTGGCAAACTTATGGATCACGTCTGGATCTGAGGTATCTTCACGCTGGGAGATGGTAGACATCAGCAGATGATTTTCCACCAGCCATTTAAGCAGGCCGATCTCTTGGGGCTGCAACCCATGGCGCTCAGCAAATTTTTCTATATCAGCAGAGCCTAGCAGCGAGTGATCGCCACCACGTCCTTTGGCAATATCGTGGTATAGGGCGGCGATCACAATGAGTTCGCGGCGACTGAATTTCTTATAGATATGTGAGGCCACAGGAAACTTGGCGGCTACTGCAGGCATGGTTAGTCGACGGACGTTGCGAACGACTTCAAGGGTGTGCACATCAACTGGATAGATATGAAACAGGTCGTGCTGCATCTGGCCGACGATTTTGCCGAATTCAGGCAGGTAGCCACCCAAAATACCAAAGCGGTTCATACGCTGGAGCTGATTTGACAGTTTGTATGGCGCCTTGAGTATGCGCATAAACAGTGCACGGTTTACTGGGTCTGCACGGAATTTGTCGTTGATCAGACCGCGATGCAATCGAATCTGTCGAATTACTGATGCGCGAATGCCTTCGATACTTTTGGTTTCGCCCATGATCGCGAACAGTTCGAGCAGAGCAGATGGCTGTTTAATAAATACCGACTCGTCGGTGGTGTCTAGATCGTTATCGCGGATTACAAAGCGTTCATTGATTGGCGTGACCACTTTGACTTTGTTCTTGCGGTAAATAGCTTCGTCGAGATACTCCAGGAGTGCTTCATTGAGCTCGCGTATGGACATTACAACCTGGTAGTAGCGCTGCATAAACTTCTCAACACCCAGTCGCTCGGGACTGTCTTTATAGCCAAACATTACTGCCAGTTTGCGCTGATAATCAAACAGCAGGCGCTCTTCTGGGCGGTCGGTGATCAGGTGCAGGCCGTAGCGCACTTTCCACAGGAACTCTTCATCGCGGCGCACTGTGGCGTATTCTTCTTCGGACAAAAAGCCTTCGGCGATTAGCAGAGAGCGGCGGTGCACTTGGAAGTGACGCTTGGCGGTCCAGTTAAATACCTGGATGTCTCTCAGGCCACCTGGGGCTTCTTTAATATTCGGCTCGAGGTTGTACTCAGTGTCGCCGTGTTTACGGTGACGGGCTTTTTGCTCGTCAATTTTACCGTGATAGAATTTTTCTGAGGCCCAGATTTTTTTCGGACCGGTTTTAGTTTTGAGCTGGTCGAGCAGTTCTCTGTCACCGACGAGGAGGCGCGTTTCCATAAGGTTGGTGGCCACGGTAATGTCGCCCTTGGCTTCATCGACGCACTGGGAAATACTTCGTGTGCTATGACCAATTTTAAGTTGGATGTCCCAGAGAAAGGTCAAAAACTGTTCGATGCTCTGACGGTAGCGATCCGGTTTGTCACGGCGCATCAGAATGAGTAGATCTATATCTGAGTGCGGGTGCAGTTCGCCCCGACCATAGCCGCCTACCGCAATAAGGCTTATGTCCGCGTTCCATTCAAAACGGTTCCAGGCATGGCGCAGAATCAGGTCGGCAAAATGGGCGCGCTCATTGACCAGCTGGTGAACATTTTCACCCTCATTGAAGCGCTTGTTGAAATGATTGTTGGCGAAGCCTAGGGCGCCGCGGAACACGTCGATGGGGTCGCCACTTTCGATATCCGCAACGAAGCGTTTCTCATCAAAGAAAATCGGCACGAGGTAGGTTTTTGGATGCATGGTTATTTTTTCTTGTAGGGTTCTTCGTGGCGAGCGGTAAGGACTTCAACACCTGTGCTGGTAACGACCATGGTGTGCTCCCACTGAGAGGAGAGTCGGCCGTCGCGAGTTTCAACGGTCCAGCCATCAGACTTGATCTTGGTGCTGTATTTGCCAGCGTTGACCATGGGCTCGATGGTGAAGGTCATGCCTTCCTCGAGTACCAGTCCAGTGTCAGGCTTGCCGTAATGCAGTACCTGAGGCTCTTCGTGAAACTCCATACCAATGCCGTGACCGCAGTAATCGCGGACCACTGAATAGTAGTTGGCTTCGGCATGGGTCTGAATAACGTGGCCTATATCACCGAGACGAATGCCGGGCTTGACCATGTCTATCGCTTTGTAGAGACATTCTTGAGAGATGTCGATTAAACGCTGGGCGTGAGGAGCTACATCACCGACTACGTACATCTTGCTAGTGTCGCCGTACCAGCCTTCTTTAATAACGGTGACGTCTATGTTGATAATGTCGCCGTTTTTAAGGATCTTTTTGTCTGAAGGAATGCCGTGGCAGACCACTTGATTGACTGAGGTACAGACAGATTTTGGAAAGCCGCGATAGCCGAGGCAGGCGGGAATGGCCTTCTGCACGTCGACTATGTGGTCGTGACAGATTTTATCCAACTCTTGGGTGCTGACACCTGGTACTACATATTGGCCAATCAATTCGAGGACTTCAGCAGCTAGGCGTCCTGCAACGCGCATCTTGGCGATATCATCCGCCGATCTTAGTTGTATGGTCATGGTTGGCCTTCATCTATAAATAGTGTGGGTATTGTACGCATCAAAGTCCCATTCGGGGAGTGCCTTTGGGTGTTATAGGCAAACTATTCACCCTGCTATTAATACCTCTGGTCTGGTCTAGGTCATCGCTGGGCTAAAGTCCTGTAAAAAAGCTGGGTCTGGGTGGGGCTTATGATGTTGCCGGTCAGCTGCTTTGATGAGCTTTTTTGCTTTAATTAGACTAATCAATATGGTATAAAGCGCGCCGTCTGGTGAGATGTCTCAGCAGGCGTTAATGTAACTAAACTTTTTTTAAACGACACACACGTTCCGACACAGTGATCTGGGTGCCTAAAGGCGTAATATTAGCTTGACTGGTTGATCTACTGGGGTACGTGGAGGCTTAACCCCCAAAAGGAAAAATTATGTCTTCTGTAAGTATGCGCGATATGTTGCAGGCTGGTGTTCACTTCGGTCACCAAACCCGCTTCTGGAATCCCAAGATGAGCAAGTTTATATTCGGCTCACGTAATAAAGTTCATGTTATTAACCTTGAGCAAACTGTACCAGCCTTTAATGAAGCACTTGAAGTTCTGCGTAAAGAAGCTGCCAAGGGCAATCAAATTCTTTTTGTTGGCACCAAGCGTGCTGCACAAAAAATCCTCAAAGAAGAAGCAGAGCGTTGTGGCATGCCTTTTGTCAGCCATCGCTGGTTGGGTGGTATGTTGACCAACTACAAGACTATTCGTGCTTCTATCCGTCGTTTCCGCGAATTGGAAACTCAGGAAGCCAATGGCACCTTTGAGCGTCTGACTAAGAAAGAAGTTCTAGTGCGCACGCGCATGAAGGACAAGCTGGAAAATTCAATCGGTGGTATTAAGGATATGAACGGCTTGCCCGACATCCTTTTCGTTATCGATGTTGATCACGAGCGCATTGCTATCAATGAAGCTAACAAGCTGGGCATTCC
>CAJQJT010000083.1 GCA_905478725.1 uncultured Pseudomonadales bacterium | reverse complement strand
TAACAAGGCAACCAGTTTGCCCCCATGAAGGGAATTTCTGGCGCCGAGCTCAAAGGCTTTGGCCACCATCCAGTCGCCGAGACAGAGTGCCATATCAGCGCCGAAGTGCTGATGGATACTCTCTTGTCCACGTCTGTGTGTGCTGGCGTCGCTGATATCATCATGTATCAGTGAGGCATTGTGCAGCAGCTCGCAAGCGGCGGCCCAATGTAGATTGTCCTGTGGGTTTAGACCAAGTGATAGACCACTGGTCAGCGCAAGTTGCGCACGAAAAGACTTACCGGGATTTTGAAAGTGGTAGCGAGCAGCTGGTGCAAGTGCGCTCTGGGCATCGGGCATCTCTCGCTTATAGAGAAGCTCTAGCTCTGCTAAACCTCTTGGTCCGGCTGAAGCGTTCGTAGGAATATTTTTAAACGGTGTTGGGGACATTGTCAGTACCCTTATAATTTTTATATTCAGTTACTTATGTTGTAACTTTTTATTGTCGCTTATGCGCTGTAGCTTAGGTGCTGTTTCTGCCGATGGAAGTGTAGAGAGCGGCAGAGAGAGAAAGAGCCAGCAGAGCTGGCCCTTTCAAATTCACACTCACTACTGGTTCAGATTACTCTGAATCAGCTACTGCTGCTGCCCAGATAACTACACCGAAGGCAATCTTGTTCCAGAAGTCAGCTACGTTATAAATAACGTTCAGCATAACTGGATCTTGGCTTCCCATGAAGTAGCCGAAGAAGTAACCCAATGGGTAGATTGACCAACCGACAGTGACTAACAGCGTCATAGTCTTATAGGCTTTTTGAACGTTAGCATTGGCAAGACCAGCATTGATCTGGCTTGCTTCACCTTTGAAGATTTCCCAGATGATGTAGAACCAAGCTGCCATTGATGGAATAAAGGCCATCTTCGCATCCATCCAACCAGCTTCACCAGCATAGCCGAAGCCAAGCATAGCGATTGAACCGATCAGTAAGCGCCAGAAAACACCAGCTGGTACTTTAGTCACTGCAGACAGAATCAAGTAAAACTCGATCATCAGCAATGGCACAGTGAGTAACCAGTCGATATAGCGGAAGACTGTTGGAGAAGTACCAGTTGATACCCAGACGTCGCGCATATAGAAATAGTGCACTGCAGCGATCAGAGTAACCAAACCAGATACTGTCAGAGAAGTCTTCCACTTGCCCGCGACACGATCGCGTTCAATGAAGAAGAATGCTGTGGCAGCAACCAACGCCATGGATATTAGCCAAAAGGAAATGCCAACGGGATCGCTGGCGGTTAAGTTGTTTGTCATGTGTAACCCCTACAGTTAGATATTATTTTTATTATGGGCACTAGCGTGCTTCTTTTTATTCGGAGAACGAGCCGTGCCCCATGTGCAAATTTTCCTTTTTATGTGTTGGGAATAATTTGCGTAGATGAATGTATCGCTATTTTTAAAAAAGTGCAAATTATGGCTGTTCAGATATTTATAGAGTTAAAGAGAATCTATGGGCCTATAATCGCTGGATAATAGAAATAAGAGACCATTATGCTTCGATTGACCCTATTGATTTATTCCTTTTGCACTGTTTTATTGTTCCCGATTACAGGGGTTTCTGAGGACCATGCTGCACTTGGCAGTATAGTGCCGACCAATTCAGCACCTGAGTATCCCCAGCAACAGTGGCAGATGAAAAGCCCTAAAGACCTTGGTATTAAAGGGGAAAAAATTAATCAATTATTTGATTTATCCTTTGCAGATTCCGCGACTCAGGCGGTGGTGTTAATCAAAGATGGTTTTCTGGTTGGCGAGCGCTATGCCGAGGGTTTCGATGAACGTTCCTACGGCACATCTTGGTCAATGGCGAAAAGTTTTTATGCGTCACTGATAGGCATATCTATTGATCGCGGTGAAATTGCCAGCCTTGACGATAAGGTGGCATTGTACCTCGATTATTTTAATGACCAGCGCGCTGAGATTAGTATCCGTGACTTGTTAAATATGACCAGTGGTCTGGAAATGCCCGACCATGAGCATGAAAAAATGTTCTTCTCTTCTGATCATCTGGCCTATGCCCGGGCAGTAGGGTTTGAAAGACCTGCGCAAGAAAAATTTGAATACAATAATGTCAACTCAATGCTGCTGGCGGAAATTCTTCAAAGCGCTACCGGGCAGAAGGCTGATGTGCTTTTAAAAGAGCGTGTTTTCGACAAGATTGGCCTCACTGATGCAACCCTGTGGCGAGACAGTGCTGGCAACCCACTGACCTACTGCTGTGTGGATACCACGGCGCGGCAGTATGCGCGCTTTGGTTTGCTTTTTGCACGCAGTGGCAATTGGAATGGCGAGCAAATTATCTCTGCGGAATATGTGGACGACACCTTTTCTGAAGTCTGGACTGGCCTTGAGAGTGCAACCATACAGCAGGATCGCGGCTATTCACTGCACTGGTGGATCTCCCGCCACGACGAAGAGGCAGTGATCTTTAATGCCAGCGGAAAATTTGGCCAGTATATTTTTGTCGACAGAGAAAACGATATTGTCTTTACCCGGATTACTAAATATCACCCCACTGGGGGCTCGGTACAAGACTGGGGGCCGCTGAATTATATTAACTGGCTGGGCTCTGTGGAATTTCGTCGCAAGGCTGCAGTAGCACTCGATTACTTGGGCATAATCGAGCTTAACAGTGTGATTAAAACCCCAGTGACCTACGACGATGGCACGTCAAAAGAATTTTTTGAACACTACAGCGCGATTGTCGACGCCTTGGTCGATGTGAGTAAGTAGGTTCTAGATACCAGCTACGCGCCAGCAGTAAAAGGCTTTTCAAGGACCCTTTAGAGCTGATCCAGATTGCTCAGACAATAATCGGCTCTCGCCAGCAGGGCCTGCTTGACCTCTGCGTCCATTTTATCCCAAGTGCGGTAGGCCATAGCTGTGCGCGGGTTTTTTGAAAAGCGTTCGCTGTGGCGCTGCATAAAGTGCCAATAGAGGCTGTTAAACGGACAGGCATCTTCAGTGAACCGCTCTTTTACACTGTAATGGCAGTCTTTACAGTAATCGCTCATCTTATTGATATAACTGCCACTGGCGGCATAGGGTTTCGTCGCAATCAAACCGCCATCGGCAAACTGACTCATGCCTCTGGTATTGGGCATCTCAACCCATTCAATCGCATCTATATAAATGCCCAGATACCAATTGTCCACTTGATCCGGATCTATACCCGCCAGCATGGCGAAGTTACCGGTGACCATTAAGCGCTGAATATGATGGGCATAGGCATAGTTCAATGATTGATCAATGGCCTGTTTCATACAGGCCATCTTGGTCTCGCCATTCCAAAAATAGCCCGGCAGATCACGATCGGCATCGAAGCTGTTGAGCTCTCCATAGTTAGGCATATTGACCCAGTAGACGGCGCGGACATATTCACGCCAGCCCAGTATCTGACGTATAAAGCCTTCCACCTGAGCTAGATCTACGCCGCTGTCCGATTCGGCAAAGCGCGTCAATGCCGCATCAATGACCTGCATGGGATGGAGTATTTTACTGTTTAGGGCAAAGGAGATTCGCGAGTGGTAGAGACTCCAGCGTGATTCGCCATGCTGGGTCATGGCATCTTGAAAGCGGCCAAAATTCGGTAGGCAGTACTGGCAGAAAAACGCTAAAAGCTGCAGCGACTGTTGGCGATTAACCGGCCATAGCAGATCCTCTGTAGCGCTGCCCAAGGTATCTATATTGTGCCGTTTAATGCGCTCTAAATAACTGCTCACTGGGTTGGCAAACAGCAGCGGTTGGGGAACCATCTGGATATCTGAGTCTTTTAATTTATTGCGGTTTTCGCCATCGAAATTCCAGCG
>CAJQJT010000082.1 GCA_905478725.1 uncultured Pseudomonadales bacterium | reverse complement strand
ATCTTAACAGCCTCTGGCTGTTAATCCCCTGCGGGCTTCGCTGCGCTCGTTGCTAATTGCTTCGCAATTGGTCAAACCGACGATCGCGGAGTTGCAGTCCACTGCATTACCACTTTGCTACGGCGCCCTAAACTTTCTCTTTACTACTTGCTGCTCTACTACGTTTCTAGCGTAATTATTGAAGGCCGGAAGAATCTTAACAGCCTCTGGCTGTTAATCCCCTGCGGGCTTCGCTGCGCTCGTTGCTAATTGCTTCGCAATTGGTCAAACCGACGATCGCGGAGTTGCAGTCCACTGCATTACCACTTTGCTACGGCGCCTTAAACTTTCTCTGTACTACTTTCTTCTTTCTCTCTCGCAACCTTTAAACCACTAGCGTTCGAGAGGCCGCTATTCTAGGCATTACCAGCAATAAATCAACTGATTATCGCCCTGATCTCACTTACTTGTGGTTGTGCCACTCAATTGCGGCCAAGCGGCGCGCAGATAGTGGATCATTGACCAGAGAGTTAGTGCCGCGGCGATATAAATAGCGATAAATCCGAGATTAGTGAGCAGTTCATTTTCCGGCTTGGCGGCAAGCAACACGGCGATGGCAACCATCTGTACCCAGGTCTTCACTTTACCGATCATGGCGACTGCAACGGTACCGCTGTAGCCCATCTCTGCCATCCACTCGCGCAGTGCGGAGATGACAATTTCACGGCCGATAATAATAATCGAGGCCACTGAGAACCAGGGGCTGGAGTGCACTTCAAGGAGCATCACCATGGCGGCGACCACAATCAGCTTGTCGGCAACTGGATCTAGGAAGGCGCCAAATGGCGTGACCTGATCGTATTTGCGTGCCATATACCCATCCACCCAGTCGGTTGCTGCGGCCAGACCAAACACGGCGGCGGCAATTAGGTTGTGCCACTCCCATGAGGTGTAGTAAATGGCGATGAACACTGGGATTAAGCCAATGCGCAGCAGGGTCAGGATGTTAGGCAGATTCCACATGTAATTATCTTCTGTTGGCGGTAATGGCTTCGCGGCTTGATCGTCTTACTTAATGATGCGGCGAATCTAAAAGTCAGTCATTGTACAGTGCACTGTAAATCTCATCAGCAACCTTTTTGCTGATATTGGGTACTTTCATCAAATCGGCGACACTGGCCTTTTGTACTTCGCGAATGCCGCCGAAGTGTTTGAGAATATCACGGCGTCTAGTGGGTCCCACTCCAGGAATACCCTCAAGCGGTGAAGTGCGACGTTTTTTGTCGCGACGCGCCTTGTGTCCGGTGATGGCAAATCGGTGAGCTTCATCGCGGATCTGTTGAATCAGATGCAGTGCGCCCTGCTGGGGTCGGGCAATAACACGGTTGTTCTGGTCTGCCAGGATCAGGGTTTCAAAGCCAGCTTTGCGGGTGGTGCCTTTGGCCACACCTAAAATCATTACACCCACTACACCCAGATCGGCGAGTACTTCTTTGGCTACACCAATCTGACCTTTACCACCGTCAATCAGCAGAATCTCCGGCAACTTGCCCTCGCCTTTCATCAATCGGGTGTAGCGTCGTCTAATGGCCTGTTCCATGGCGGCGTAATCATCGCCACCGGTAATGCCTTCGATATTAAACCGGCGGTAGTCACTTTTTACTGCACCGCTGCCGTCAAAGACCACGCAGGAGGCGACCACGGCCTCACCGCTGCTGTGACTGATATCAAAACATTCAATGCGCTCGGGTAGGCTCTCAAGTTCGAGCGTCTCCCGCAGTGATTCCATGCGTTTTTCTTGGCTCTGCTTGGATGCCAGTTTACCGGCGAGATTTTGTTCGGCGGTGCGCTCTGCCAGCTCGATCCACTTGGCGCGAAAGCCGCGCACCGAGTGACGGATTTCAAGCTTGCGCTGGACTTGCTGCACCAGTGCATCGGTGAGAGTCTCGGCGCTGTCGATTTCCGCGTTGAGCAAAATTTCTTTCGGCAGATCTGGACGTCCACCGCCAGCCAAGTAGAGCAGTGGCAGAAAATCATCCAAGAGTTCGCCAACGGTTTGAGCCAGGGGCGCTTTCGGGTAATAACTGCGGCTACCGAGAATACGCCCCTGACGAATATAGAGCATATGCACACAGGCCTGACCATTGCTGATGGCGCCAGCCACCACATCAATGGTGCCCTTGCCCTTCTCTATTACCTGCTGGGTTTGAATCTGGCGCAGTGCGGCAATCTGGTCGCGGGTGTCGGCGGCCTTTTCAAAGGCCAATGCCTCGGCGGCTTTAACCATATCCACTTCTAACTGCTTGAGGATCTTATCGCCTTTGCCATCCAGATAGAGACGCGTGACATCCACATCTGCGGCATAGTCTTCAGGAGTGACAAATTCCACGCAGGGAGCGGTGCAGCGTTTAATTTGATATTGCAGGCAGGGGCGCGAGCGATTGCTAAAAAAGCTGTCTTCGCACTGACGCACCTTAAAGGTCTTCTGCAAGAAACTCATGGTTTCGCGAACTGCATAGACACTGGGGAACGGGCCAAAGTAAGTGCCCTTGGCTTTTTTCGCGCCACGATGAAAAGCCAGCCGTGGCCATTTATCTTTGTCTGTAAGCAGAATATAGGGGTAGCTTTTGTCGTCGCGCATCAAAATATTAAACGGTGGGCGACGCTGCTTGATCAGGTTGTGCTCGAGGATCAGGGCTTCGGTTTCAGTCTCGGTAACCGTCACATCGATCTGTTCGATGCGTTTGACCAGTGCTGCCGTTTTTGGGCTTAGGCCGGTCTTGCGGAAATAGCTGCTAACCCGGTTCTTGAGGTTTTTGGCTTTGCCCACATAGAGTATCTCCCCCTCGGCATTGAACATCTGATAGATGCCCGGCCGCTGGGTCAATGATTTGAGAAATGTTGGGGGGTCAAATGCCATGGCGCGATTGTAGCGGGTTTTAGCCAATAATGGAGCTAGAAGCGCTTATAAAGGGCGCTTATAAAGGGCGCTTATAAAAAGCACTTACGAAAAGCGCTTATTACCGGCTTTACAGTACTGCATCGCCCCCTTCTCAACGCTGTAATCTCGATCCAACACGGTGCTGACGAAATGCCATTGATTGGTCATCGCCTCTGGAGTCAATGTCATCTCTGACCAACCGCGGCGGGCTGTATCCACGGCAAACAGTTCTGCACTCACATCCTGTATTGCCTTGCCAAGCTCAGCGGGATCTGTGGGCAGATAGGTTTCCAAGCCGGGACTGCTCACTCCAGGGGTGCCAACTTCAACGCCGACTGCCTCACCATTGCTGTCGGCGAGATTAAAGGACCAGGCATTGTGAGTATCACCCGCTAGCACCACTGGATTAGTGCCGTGCTCAGCAAAGCTACTGAACACTCGATCGCGACAGGCGGCATAGCCATCCCAGGCGTCTAGATTAAACGGCAGTTGATCCGGTGCCAGCACCTGCATCATCTCCATTATTTTACGGATATAAGGCTCGGCCTGATCAATTTTGAGTTGCTCATCGCTCAACACTGGAAGTCGTAACTTACCCATTAAGACTTGCTGACCAATAACCTGCCAGGTCGCTCCGCGTTTTGTACTGGCCTGTAATTCACTGCCCAGCCACTGTTCTTGGTCGGCACCCAGTATGGTTCTGCCGGGCTCAACCAGGGCTTGCTGCTTAAAGCTCTGACTGTCCGGCAGGTAATACCAACCCTGAGGTAAGGTCTCGGCGGTAAGATCTTTAATAGTGACATAATCATTCACTGGTGTTGGCGTTCCCGAAGTGAAATCAAAGGGTATGGTAATACGGACAAGCTGCTCAGCAGGTAGACTTTCTGTTAGCTGAGTAAAAGCATCCTCACTGATCAAACTGCCCTCCCCTGAAGCTGACAGCTGAAATAAAGCTGAGTGCATGGGCAAGTCTTTGGCGTAATCCAACGGTCGATCGCGACCGTGAAGACGTGTATCCAGCATAATTAAATCAGCTAGATTGCCCAGCTTAAAGCTGCGAAAAATAGCGCTCTGGTCATCTATCTGATCACCTACAGAACCAGTGCGGATCGGCATCCACTCATGGTATGCCTGTCGGGCGCTGCGCATACGCGCTTGAAAATCGCCCTCATCGGCACTGTGGTTTTCCGCCCCATCTTTCCATGAGTCATTGGCCAACTCGTGATCATCCCAGACACAGACAAAAGGATGGCGGGCATGGACCAGCTGTAAATCTTCATCGGTGCGGTAGAGGCCATAGCGCATACGATAATCCTCAAGACTGAGAATTTCGGTGCTCGGCTCAACCTTACGCCCCAGCTTGTCTGTGGCTATCTCATTGGAATAAACCCCTTCGGCATATTCATAGATATAGTCACCCAGGTGCAGCACCAGATCTATATCGGTCTGAGCCATGTGACGGTAGACATTAAAATAGCCCTGGGGATAGTTGGAGCAAGAGGTGATGCCGAGGCGGATCTGGTCTATATCGCCCACAGGCAAAGTCCGGGTTCTGCCAATAGGACTAGCCAACTGGTCATCAGTCAAAAAGCGGTAAAAATAATTGCTGTTAGGACTGAGTCCAGCGGCGTCAATCTTGACAGTATAGTCACGCTCAGAATTGGTTGAGGCCATGCCGCTGCTTACGATTTGCTTAAAGGCGCTATCTTTGGCCACCTGCCACTGGCAGTTAATTGCGCTGTGCTCGCCGTTGCCGGGAATCAAGCGCGTCCACAGAATCACCCGATCAGATAAGGGGTCACCACTGGCAACGCCATGAGTAAAATGGGATGGCGCTGCGGCCTGCACTTCGAAGCCACGGAGAGCCAAGAGGCCGAGACTGGCGCTTATGCCTTTAAGTAATTGACGACGGTTTAAGGCAGATCGGTTAGATGGGCTCTGATTAGATGGGCTCTGATTAGATGGGCTCTGATTAGATGGGCTCTGATTAGAAGCGTTCTGATTCATGCTTTTTGCTCTTCTTATATATGAGAGTTTATCTACCTAGACTAACCTATTCCGGCACTCTGCGTACGGCAAAATATGAATTAAAAACAGCTGATCAATGTCTCGATTTGCTCGTGGCTATTACAGCTGTGAGGCGACAGTCGAATGCCCTTAGCTCGCACATCAAAGTGCACCTGAGAGGCCTTTAGGCGACTGACAACCTGTTGCTGATGTTGCCCAAAATCCACAATTAAAGTGCCACCCCGTTGGGACTCTGGTCTGGGTGAAATTAGTGCCGAAGCCGGTATGGCCTGAATAATTTTGTCACTCAGGGCAATATTGTTTTCTCGAATTTTATCCACGCCCAAAGCATTAATCTGCACCAGGCTATTGGCTGCCACGACATAGGGATAGACCGACGGTGTGCCACCCCAAAATCGCAGGGCGTCTGGGGCATAGCGAAAATGATGGATATCAAATTCAAAGGGGTTTTCATGGGAGAACCAGCCTACATTGTCTGGCTGGCACTGCTCTAGAATCTCTGGATCGACCCAGAGAAACGCGGCTCCTGGGCCACCACCGATCCACTTAACCGATGAACCGACTACAAAATCTGCCTGCCACTGCTGCAGATCAATAGGAATAATGCCCGCTGACTGGGCCACATCCACCAGGGATAAAGCACCTTTCTGGCGCGCCAGTTCAGTGATCTGCTGCACCGGCAACTGCTGTCCATTATTGGATTGCACCTGGGTCACCAACACCATGGCCACATCGTCGGTCATCTGATGATCCCACTGGGCCAGATCTGAGGTATCTGTATCTGCGGGGATAAACCGTAGCTCATAACCCAGACTGGCGGTTTTTTGCAGCGCAAAGGCAATAGACGGAAAGTCCTCTTCGCTCAATAAAATAACCGGTCGCTGCTTGCGCACTGGCAGAGAATAAAGAATCTTTGATACTGCACTAGAGAGACTGGTCTGGGGACAGATATTGGCCATATCTGTGTTCATAAGCACAGCCAACTGTTCACGAAAGGCGGCAATCTCTCCCAGCCAGTGATTCCAAATGTCTGCATCACCACGCTGCCACGGCTGCCAAAAGGCACTACTCGCCGCTTGCTCTGCGCCGACCAATGGCAGTCCAACGGAATGGCTGAGCATATAGATTCCCTCATGGGCAATAAACGGCTTCATAGCAGCAGACCTTTAAGATGTTCTATATCCTCATGGCGGGTTTTAAACTCGCCTCCCACATCCGTGGCACAGCGCATATCGCAGAGTTTGCGCAGGCTTTTTAGCAGCACCGGCAACGGGGGGCCGCTGGCGGTGATGCCTTTCGTCTCGGTGAGCGCACCTTCATCTGCAGGGCGTTCTATAAACTTTTTCACCAGCTGCTCATGGTGTTGTAGCGCAGTTTGACCATGGGCATGGCAGACCTGCAAAAACAGCTCGAGGTTTCTCTGTACCCAGGGCTGGTCTTTGTCCGCATCTGCTGTGGCCAAAAAGCTATCCAGCAAACTGGTCCGGCGCATGCAGTCACGCAAGACAAGCTGATCATCCGGGCGCATAAACAAAAATTTATCCACCAACAGCTGAGAATAATAAGGATCGTCAGCGCGACACAAGCCGAGCAATAGATCGATGACATTGATCCCTGAAAAATCTCCGGCGTTGGCGCCACGGTATTCGTGCAGCCCAACACGATGGGGGCGGTAATAGGGACGAACGCAGTAAAAGAAGCGGTCTACATCGAGCTTTTCGAATAGCTCTTGGTTGTAGGCGTAAACCTCTTCCAGTGACTGTTTGGCACTGAGTAAAAGATCGTAGGTTACCGGATGGGAAACACCTAGAGGCAGAATCTGGCGCAATGCTTCCGAGGCACGAATAAAGGCAAAGACACTGCGGGTGTTGTAATCGAGAAACAGTTTTTCGTCGTCGAGGTCAGTAAAGGTTTTATAGACACCGCTAATAGCTCGATTGTGGGTTTCCAGATGACTGGAGGCAAAGCGCGGAATCACGCCCAGAGAGGCGCCCAACTGCAGAGCCAGTGCCGAAGCTTCCTGCAATGGCGAACGGGTTTCTCTGGAGGGTTCGGTGATTTCATGGCGGCGGCAGGCGGCCATATAAAAACCCACATTACCGAGCAGATCAAAGCCACTATCGAAGCCTTCGTCGGTATTGCCTTCATCGAGCAGGTCGCGGATTAAGGCCGTGCCCTCTTCCACTAAACGCTGCTTCAAAGTCTCACCCAGGGCCGGATCAGGCAGATGATCGGGCTGGAAAAAATGTAACTGTTCAAGAGCCGTATTGATTTCTCTAAAATCGCTGCGGATCCATGCATCAAGGGCTTTAGCTTTCTCGGTCATGTTTCGTTTTGCCTGTCTGTTTGAACATCTATTCGAACATCTATTTGAACATCTATTTGAACATCTATTTGAACATTGTAATAACGGCAAATAGTAACAAAAGACCTTTAACGCTTTCGGCCAAATAACGCCGCTATATTCACGAAAAATGTATAATCACACTCTCTTATAACTTCTATTGAGTTGATTATGCCACTGAATCACCAGAACACAGATAACATCAACCTCGACAATACCGACATCAAGATTCTCAACGCCCTCCAGGCCAATGCACGGATCAGCAATGCCGAGCTCTCAGCTCTGGTCAATCTCTCGCAAACCCCCTGCCTGCGGCGACTGCGCAAACTGGAACAGAGTGGCCTGATCGAACAGTACACTGCGCGGCTGAATCACAGCATGCTCGGCATTGGCGTCTCGGCTTTTGTGTTTATCAAACTGAATAAAAACACCTCTAGTAATGCTTCTGCATTTGAAACGGCGATCGGTGAATTTAGTGAAGTTTTAGAATGTTGTGTGCTGGCCGGTGTGCATGATTATGCACTGCGCATAGTGACCAAAAACTTGCAGACTTTTGAATCGTTTTTAAAGGACAAACTGGCCACTGTCGAGCAGGTGGAAGATATAGAGTCGACGATTATTCTCAATCAAACCATGGCTCATCGTTCGCCCAAGCTTATTAGGCCTTAATCCTTTTACGGCGAAGAAAAGAACAATTCGCTCTATTACTCATTAGATACTTGCGGTGTATGTATCAAACATTGCCGCGACTTCATTTAAACGTTTACGCGTTGCCGGGCTAAATTTTCCTGTTGATATAAATCATGGGTGCAATCCGGCAAATGAAGATGACTTACCGACACCTCTGCCCGCTGCAACTTGCCTACAAAGGCCAGACCTTCATCTCGCAACACATCGTATTCCGCCGTCACAATCAACGTATCTGGCGTTAAACTCATATCCTCACAGAGTATTGGGCTACTCTTGGTTGCCTGAGGCTCCAGCTCGCAGGGTAAGTAGGCGTCGCGGAAAAAAGACATGGTTTCCCGCGTTAAGATCAGACCCTTACCGAAACGCTGAATCGAATCTGACTTACCACTCATATCGACCCAGGGATAGAGTAAAAACTGAAAGGCCGGTGCTTCCTTTAAATCCCCATCCAACAGATCACCGAAAGTTTGCATGGATAATACCGCTGCTAAATTACCTCCAGCACTATCACCACCCATACCGATTTTGGTCTGCTCAATACCCAGCTCAGCGACGTGGTCTGCCACCCAGTTCCAGGCGTCCAAACCATCCTGCAATGGACCCGGGAATGGACTCTCAGGTGCCAGTCGATAATCTACCGTAATCAGGTTGATATTGGCCTGACCCGCTAACAGACTGCAGAAGCCATGGTGACTTTTAAAACCGCCGATCACATAGCCACCGCCGTGAAAGTAGACCATGGTCAGCTTTGGCTCGGCCTTGGTAGGCCTATAGATTCTAATACCGAGCTCGCGCTCACCCACATCGATTGACCGATCCTCTGTAGTGACATCAGATCGAGAGCCGCTGCCAAATAGTTGGTCAAAGCTGTCATAGACGAAGCGAAAAGTTCCGAGCGGCGAGCGGCTCAGCCCAGGACCCAGATTGCTAAGTTTGCTGAGAATTCTCTGACCTGTAATGAGTTTCATTGAGATACCTTGCTTTAACTGTTAATGCACTTGATCACCCGATAAAGGTCTCTCATGCTTTTGTATCGAACTCTTTTTAAGATCTGGCTCGTTTTTCAATAGCCCTAACCTAAAGCAACCCTGCCTTTCTAGCAATCAGTATCAGCTTTGGTGTTTATATTTTTAACCGCAACGTACCTAGAACATGGTCCTGCAATTTGGCCGGAACAGCTATATCAGTAGCAATAGCCTTCCACTTCGAAAATGCCTCAACAGTATGCTGAATAATGTGCTTTTCACTACCCCGAGGCAGTCCCGCATATTGCGCCAGATGTTTTAAATCGCTGCGCTCAAAGTCATTGGTTTTACCATTGATACTAAGCTGATGATTGCGGGTGAACTGACTGCCCTCTGCGTGACAGAGATCATAGGCCGGAGACAGATCCCAGTTGCCCTGTCGATCCATCATAAAGGCGAAGTTTTTGACATGATCGTCTTGGTTGCAACCGACAATATTAAATACCACGCGGCGAAACTGTTCTTCGAAAGCGCGCTTGGGAAGATTCAAGCGTTTCATCAGCATAAACAGCTGTTCGTAGGAGTAATAGCCGCTTTCATAATAATCGTAGTGAGCCAGCGCGCCAAAGGTCTGCATAAATTGCTTGCCGCCATCGGCATCGCGATCAAAGCGTCGGGTCATAAAGTGGTTGCGGCCATTCTCTGAGAAGATACGGCTCTCCATCATGTCGATGCCGCACTCTTTCGCCATCAGGTGATAACTGTATTCCAACAGGCCATAGCCTGAAGGGTCGGCCACGCCCCAATCACCGCTAAACTTTACGCCATCGAATTTGATTAACCAGTGCTCGAAGCCTGAGGGCAAATGTAGCTGCCCAGAGCGCACTTGCTTAGTCTCTGGGTTAAAGGCGATAACCGCCTTGGCCCGCGCGCCACCGGCGGAGGTGCCGACTTTTAGTATATCGAGCAGCGCATCCCTGCCCTCGCCTTTACTGAAACCGGCTTCAGTGAATTTAGCCTGCAGGGATTCTTTGCTGGCAAAGGCCATTGAGGCGAGTTCAGTTAGATCTTCTATTGCCAACAACTTGCCTTCGCTTTTGTCTGGCCCTGCAGAGGGCTCAAATTCCAATGCGCCCATTCCGCGGGTGCCGGTATAACAGAGGCGGTCCACCGCATTAAAGTCGGCTGGCTTACGACCAGTTTGGGCCAGCCACACATCGATCAGTCGCTGACCATATTTGTCCGGCAAGCTGTCAGCA